>CAYHPT010000011.1:0-6049 GCA_964358435.1 uncultured bacterium
GCATCATCGTGCAGGCCGGCAACCACAACGGCTCCCTGGCCCCTTCGCCCCTGATCGACGCCCTCTCCCGTCGCCCCGACGCTCCCCTGGAGTAGAAGGAGGAGCCATCGGGAAGAGGAACACTGAGTCTAGTTCAGAGGCATTTTCCGGGAGATCCGGACCCGCAGGATGACGCAGAGTCAGGCACGCACCGCGCTGAATCCCACCATCGGAGTATTGGGCCCCGGGGTAGCGCGGCAGGATCTCCCGCCAGAAGAGCGCCATCAGCGTGTCGCCCCAGACCATCGTCCCCTGATCGTCGATCACACCGATGCGGTCGCCGTCGCCGTCGAAGCCGATCCCCAGGTCACAGCGCTCGCGGCGCACCAGGTCGATCAGGTCGCGGACGTTCTCCAGGGCGACCGGGTTGGGCTGGTGGTGCGGGAACGTCGGGTCGGAGTCGCAGTGCTGCCGCAGGACGTCGCACCCCCAGGCCTCGATGACGTCGGGCGCCACCAGGCTGGCGGTGCCGTTGCCGCAATCCACGGCGACGCGCAACCGGCGCGGCCCCAGCACGATCTTCTCCTGCAGCATCCCCCGGTAGGCAGGGACGATGTCGTGCTCCTCCACGCGCCCGCGGCCCTCCGGGAAGTCGCCCGCCTCCGCCAGGCGGCGCACCTTCTGGATCTCCTCGCCGTAGAGCGTGGCGTGGCCGTGCGCCAGTTTCATCCCATTGTACTCGGGCGGGTTGTGGCTGGCGGTGATCATTACGCCCCCGTCGATCCCCAGGTGCACCCGGGCGTAGTAGAACGCCGGGGTGATCACCGTGCCGATGTCGACCACGTCGCAGCCGCTGGCGAGGAGCCCCTGCACGACGGCGTCTCCCAGTTGCGGGGAACTCTGGCGGTTGTCCCGGCCGACGACCACCCGCGACGGTGCGCCGGACACCCGCAGGTACGCGGCAAACGCCCGGGCGATGGTGTAGGCGACCTCCGACGTGAGGTCCTGCCCCACAACGCCGCGGAGGTCGTACTCGCGAAAGATGTGTCCGGGGACGGCCTGCACTGCCTTCATTGGATCCTCCACCGCCGATCTGAATCCGCTGCCTAAGGTTCCGTTCGCCAGGGCCATCTCCTCCGTGCCGCGGAGGCGGGGGAGATCATCGTGCCTGGATGCGGCGCCCACGCGCCCGGGTCCAATTCGTGGTCACTGGTATAATTGTGCACGACCGGCGCAGCCCTGAGGAGGACCGATCGTGAAGAGCACCTGGCTCATCCGTGTCGAGCGCGCTTCCCTGCTGACCATGGGCGCGGTCCTCGCCCCCGGGTTCGCGGCGGGGGCGGCGGTTTTCCTGTTCCTGGCCACGGTTGCCCTGACCGCCTTCGGGCGGCCGTTCCTCTGGGAGCGCACACCGCTCGATCCCGCCATCTTGCTGTTCGTGGCGGCGGTCGGCCTGTCGGTGGCATTCTCTGCCTTCCCGGCGACGGCGGCGGGTTCGACCGTGCTGCTGGCCCTCCTCATCTACCTCGGATACGGCACCGTGGTCCGCATCATCACACGCGATCGTGCCTTCCTCATGCGCCTCCTGGAGTGGATGGCGGTGGGCACGGTCGTGGCCGCGCTGTGGGGAATACTCAACTATGTCCTGCACCGAACGGCGGCGCGGACCATCGATGACTACAACACGCTGGGGACGACGCTGGCGCTGGGACTCCCGCTGTTGCTCGGGCTGGCCGTGCGGCGGCGGGGATGGAGCCGCGTCCTCCTCGGCGGCGGGGTGGCGGTGACAGCCGTCGGCCTGGCCCTCACCTTCTCCCGCGGTGCGTGGCTGGGCGGCCTGGCCGGGCTGATCGTCCTCCTGGGCACCGGGCCCCGGACGGCCCGTCCCCTGATGCTCGTCATGATCCTGATCGTCCTGGTGGGCGGGTGGATCGGGCTGAGCGGCACGGTGGCGGCCCTGGAGGAACGGGCCGAGTCCATCCTCGACGTCACGGCCAACCGCGACCGCATCGCCATGTGGAAAGCGGCGCTCCAGATCTTTCGCGACCATCCCCTCGTGGGAACCGGGTTGGGCACCTTCAGTCTGGTCTATCCCCGCTACCGGTTGCCCGACGACCGGGAGCCGGTGCCCACGCGCCCCTTTGCCCACAACCTCTTCCTGAACTTGGCGGCGGAAGGCGGGCTCTTCGGCGCCCTCTCCTTCGCCGGCCTCACCGCCGTGGCCCTCTGGTGGGGTATGCGCTGGATGCGGCAGGCCCCCGAGGACGAGCGCGTGACCGCTGCCAGCGCGGTGGCCGCCCTCGTTGCCGTACTGGTGCACGAGCAGGTCGATGGGACAGTGATGCGGTTTCACATCGGCCTGGGGATGTGGATGTTGCTGGGGTTGATCGCGGTCGGCGCGACCAGACTACGGCGGGGGCGTCGTGAAGGCCAGGTGGTCTGAGACGCCCAGGATGATGTTGAGAGAGATCTCCTGCCGGATCTGCCGGTAGCGCACCGCCACGGTGAGGCAGTCGCACTGAAACGTCAGGGTATAGTCCAGGTCCTCGAACGCCTGAGTGTTCAGGTTGTAGACGGCCGCCACGTCGACGAAGACGGTCGGTGAGACACGGAAGCCGACGCCGCCGGAGAGCTTCGTCTCCGGCACGGCGAAGTCGTGGCTGACGCCCGCCTGCATGCGGAAGTCCGGGCGGGTGTGGGTCACGGTGAGCGCGACGGTGCTCGTCGGGTTCAGCACGTCGAAGAGGAAGGGCGTGGCCCCCTGCACCGACGCCAGGTCGTAGCGCGCCGTGGCGGTCGTCGCCTGGTCGACCCGGTAGGTCAGGGCGAGCGCGCCGGAGATGATCGTCCGCTGCTGCCCGGTGCCGTAGGCGGAGAAGCGGTAGGACGCGGACGCGTAAGCGTCCAGCCTCGGGCCGAAGGAAAAGGTCTCAGTGGTCAGGGTCAGGGTGCCGTCCAGGCGGGTGGTTGCCACCGCCGAGTCCAGTTCGTCGAACCAGCCCGCCGCCGCCCGCCCCGAGAGAAAAAGCGGCAGTCCCGGGACCCGCCGCGGCTTGATGGTGCCGGCCAGCTCGGCCGTGGTGAAGGCGCGGACGACTTTGTCGGGGTCCTCGCGCTGGGTGCGCCCCACGTCCAGCGTCAGCCGCCAGGCCGGTTGATCATCGCTCAGCGTGTTCAACAGGAAGAAGCCGGAGTACTGGCCGTACTTTCCGTGCAGTTCCCCCGCCACCTCACCGAGCCGGTAGGTGTACCGGTAGTCGATCCACAGCCCGTCGGTGGGGTTGCTGCCCACGCCGGGCAGGCGCGGCCCCCGCGCCTCCCGCAGCGACATCCGGTACACCGGCAGGGTGAGCACCCGCACCGACCCCAGCCAGAACGAGGCGTCGTGCGCCACCAGCACCTCGCCCGGGATGATCTCGACCCGGCGGGCGGTGATGCGGTAGAGCGGCCGCGTGGGGTCGCAGGTGGTGATGGTCGCCTCGTCGACGACAAGGCGCACGGCGCTGCCCTGGACGCGCTCCGCCCGGATGTAGACCTGGTCGACAATCGTCTCCGCCGGGGTGATGATCGCCTCCCCGCGGAGGATGGCGTAGACGACCCGCGTGCCGCGGAGTTCGCGGCCCGGCGCATCGATCAGGCGGACTCGCCCCTCGGCGGTGACCACCTGCGTCCGCAGGTCGAAGGTCATCGCATCGGCAAAGAGGCGAAACAGCGCGTGGGTGACGCGGACCCGGCCGCGCGCGGTGACGACCTCCGTCGCGGCGTCGTAGACGATCTCGTCCGCCTCGACGGTGAGCGGGCCGCCGCGAACGGGCTGTGTGGTGGAGAAGGCCGCGGGCGGCGCCGGAATGGCGGCGGAGGGTGCGGGCGCCGCCTCCGCCGGCGCAGCGAACCCCGGTCCGGCCGGAACGGCCAGGAGCAGCGCGAGGAGGAACGGCAACGGAAGCGTACGCAAGGCGGTGTCCTGATGATATTACAGATGGAAGCGTTGTTCTCCTATACTGGCCTTCCTATAATGAACAGGCACAGATGGAACTTTCGCTGATCCTCTCCTACCTCCGTCCATATCGCCTGCACCTGGTGGGCGCCCTCCTCTCCGTGGGCCTGGTTACCCTGTCCCAGCTGGCCATCCCCTGGTACGCCGGATCCAGCCTCAATGAGATCATCCGCACCCGCTCCATGGGCGTGCTGGACCGGACGGCGCTGGTGGTGCTCGGCCTGTTCGCCGCGCGCAGCCTGTTCCTGTACCTGCAGGTCTACCTCACTCATTACGTGGCCCACCGCACGGTGGCCGATGTCCGGCAGGGCCTCTTCGCCAGCATCCAGCGCTGGTCCCTGGACCGCTTCGCCGCCTGGGAGAGCGGCGACGCCATCAGCCGCACCATCCTGGACACGCAGCTACTACAGACGCACCTGTTGATCGGCGCAGTCGAGTTCTCCGCCACGGCGTTCATGCTGGTGGGGATCCTCATCGCGCTCTTCGGCCTGCAGTGGAAGCTGGCGCTGGCGGTCTGCGCGGTCATCCCGCTGGTCTTTACCATCGCCCGGCTGGTGGGCAGGGAGATCCAGCACGTGGCCGGTCGGGTGCAGAAGCATGTCGCCGACCTGGCCTCCACGATCAGAGAGACGTTCAGCGGCGCGCTGGTCATCCGCGCCTTCGCGCAGGAGGAGCGGCAGATGGCGCGCTTCGGCGCGGAGAACCAGCGGGCCACCCAGGCCAGTCTGCGGATCAGCAAACTGCTGGCCAGCCAGGAACCGGTCGTCACCCTGCTGGCCGCGGGTGGGCTGGTCGTGGTCGTGTGGGCCGGCGGGCGGCTGGTCACAGCCGGGTCGCTGACCGCGGGCGGGCTGGTCGCCTTCCTGGCGTACGTGGCGCTGGCCGTGGACCCGGCGGGGCGGGTGACCCGACATTATGCGGAGATGCGCCAGGCGCTGGGGGCCTTCCGGCGCATCCGCCACATGCTCGCCGAGAGCACGACCGTGGAGGACCCGTCCGACGCCGTTGCACTGGCACACGCGTCCGGCCGGGTGATCTACCGCAACGTCTCCTTCCGCTACGCCAGCGGGCCGAACGTCGATCAGTGGGTGCTGCGCGACGTGAACCTGGAGGTGGCGCCCGGCGAACGCGTCGCCCTGGTCGGCGTCAGCGGCGCCGGGAAGACGACGCTGGTCCACCTCCTGCCGCGCTTCTACGACCCGACCGAAGGCGCGGTCTGCATCGACGGCATCGACATCCGCCGCGTCCGCCTGCGCGCACTGCGCCGCCAGATCGGCATCGTGCCGCAGGACACCGTGCTCTTCCGCGGCACGGTGCGGGAGAACATCGCTTATGCCCGACCGGACGCCGCGCAGGAAGCCGTGGAAGCGGCGGCCCGCGCCGCCAACGCCCACCAGTTCATCGTGGCGCTGCCCCAGGGGTACGACACAGTGCTCGGGGAGGACGGGGCCTCCCTCTCCGGGGGCCAGCGGCAGCGGCTGGCCATCGCTCGGGCCCTCCTGCTCGATCCCCGCATCCTGATCCTGGACGAAGCCACCTCCGCCCTGGACAGCGAGTCCGAGGCGCTGTTCCAGGAGGCCCTGGAGCGGGCGATGCAGGGGCGGCCCACGATCACCATCGCGCATCGCCTCTCGACTGTCCGCAAGGCCGACCGCATCGTCGTGCTGGACGAGGGCCGCGTCGTCGAGATCGGCACGCACGAGGATCTGCTGCGGCGCAACCAGCTGTATGCTCGGCTGGCCCGGCGGCAGTGGGCGGACCTGGTCGACGTTGCCGCGGGGGTGCAGACCCCCACGTGAGATGCCCAATCTTATCCTGAGTGTGGTCATCCCGGCCTACAATCAAGCCGTAACGCTGCGCCGCACCCTGGAAACCCTGGGGCAGCAGACCCTGGCCCCCCATCTCTACGAGGTCATCGTCGTGGATGATGGCTCCACCGATGAGACGGCCGCGGTCGTCCGTCGCCGGTCGCTGGCGGATGAGCGCATCCACCTGCGGCAGCACGAGCGGAACCGCGGCCGCAGCGCCGCGCGCAACACCGGCGTGCGCCGGGCGCGCGCGCGGGGCAAGAGC
>CAYHPT010000011.1:6059-11669 GCA_964358435.1 uncultured bacterium
GATCATCGTCCTGATCGACAGCGACATCATCGTCCGCCCCGACTTCCTGGGGCACCATCTGGATGCGCACCGGCGGAGCAACCGCTCCATCCTTTGCCGCGGTCCCGTCGTGGACATCCCCGATGGGCACCTGCCGGACCGCGCACCCGTGCTGGCCACGTCGCCCTCCTACCTGACCACCGCCAATGCCTCACTCCCGCGCAGCGAACTCCTGGCGGCGGGACTGTTCGACGAGAACTTCCCGGCGTACGGATGGGAGGACTTCGACCTGGGCTTCCGACTACAGCGGCGCGGCGTGCCGCGCGTCTTCCGGCGGGAAGCCGTCGCCTACCACATTTCGCCCGCCGCCAGCACAACGCTCGAGCAGGCGCTGCGGAAAGAGGAGGAGCGCGCCCGCGCGGCCGTCTACCTGTACACGAGGCATCCGGGGTGGCAGACACGGCTGCTCATCCAGCACACACTCATCCACCGACTGCTCTTCTTCCTCCTGGCGGGCGGAGGGTTGCTCAACCGCCGCACGGCGCCTGCGCTCACCGCCCGCCTGCGTCGTCGCGGCTACACCTTGTTGGCGGACCAGGTCATGCGCAGCGTCCTCAACCGCCACTACATCGCCGCCCTGCGTCGGGAGTGGACGCGGGCGGCGGCGCCGCAGAGCTGAGGGCAGAGGCATGCGCCCGCGCCTGCTCAGTGTGAGCAACGGGCATGGGGAAGACCTGATCGCCGCCGAGATCCTCCGTCACCTCGCGGAGGCGGAGGTCGAGGTCGTCGCCTATCCCCTGGTGGGACTAGGAGAGGCCTATCCGCCGCAGATCGCGCGGCTGGAGCCACGACGGACCTTTCCCAGCGGCGGCTTCGCCTTTCGCCAGGGAAACCCGGGGCTGCTCGCCGATTTCCGCAGCGGGTTCATCCGGTTCTGGCTTGCGCAGCGCCGCACCCTCGCCGAGCAGCGGGGGCGCCTCCGCTTGGCCCTGGCCGTGGGCGACTACTATTGTCTGGCCATGGCCCTGCGGGCGGGAGCCCCCGCGGTCCTGGTCGCCAGCGCCGACTCCGTGTTCGGCGGACCCTTCGGTCCTCTGCCGCTGCAGGTACTGCGTCGTGCGCGTCGCGTGTTCACCCGCGACACCCCGACGGCCGAGTACCTGCGCAAGCGTCGCGTCCGCGCCGAGTGTCTGGGCAACCCCATGCTGGACTGCTTGCGACCAACGGGCACAGACTTCGGTCTGGCGCCGGACCAGCCGGTAATCACCCTTCTGCCGGGGAGCCGCATCGAGGCGGCCCGGAACGCCGTCCTGCTCGCGCAGGTGGCGGCCCGCGTCGGCGAATTCCGGTCGGATGCCCGGTTCCTCTTGTCGCTGGCGCCGACCGTCGACGAGGGAATCGTGACAGAGACGCTGCGGCAGGCCGGCGGGCAGATCCATGACAGCACCATCCAATTCGGCGGGGCGCGCCTGCTGGTGACACGGGCCTTCGCCGACGCCATCGCGCGTGCGGTGGCGGTGGTGGGGATGGCCGGCACGGCGCACGAGCAGGCGGCGGGACTGGGCAAGCCCGTCGTCGCCTTCCCGGGACCGGGGCCGCAGTTTACAAGAGCCTTTCTCGATCTGCAGCGCAAACTTCTAGGCGAGGCCGTCGTCGCCGTCTCTTCCCCAGACCAGGCGGCAGGCGCCATCCTGCGGCTGCTCAGTTCGCCGGAGGAACTGCGATGGCGCGGGCAGGTCGGCCGGGAGCGCATGGGTGAGCCCGGCGCCGCGGCGCGGATTGCCGCGGAAATCCGGGCCCTCCTCGCGGCGCCGGAAGTCTAAGCGCTGATTACGGACGCCCCACGCCGACGTAGGTGAACCCGAGGCGGCGCAGCGCCGCCGGATCCAGCGCGTTGACCCCATCCACCAGATTGGGCAGGCGCATCTCGCGCCGGATGCGCTCGAAGTCCAGCGCGCGGAATTCGTCCCACGACGTCAAGAGCAGGAGGAGGTCCGCGCCGGCCGCGGCCTCGTAGGGTGAGTTCGCCGGCCGCCCGGCGACTGCCGTGTCCGGGCCGACCATCGCGTCGTATGTCCGCACCTCCGCGCCCCGCCGCACCAGGTAGTCGACGATCTCCGGCGCCATGGAGTTCCGGATGTCGTCCGTCCCCGGCTTGAAGGTCAGCCCGAGCACGCCGATCTGGCGGCCGTAGAGCGAGGTCCCGAGCAGCCCGTAGACCTTCCCCAGGATGTGGCGCCGCTGGTGCTCGTTTTTCTCCAGGATCGACTTGAGGAAGAAGGGCTCGTACCCGGCGTCCTCCGCCAGCCGGATCAGCCCCTCCAGGTCCTTGGGCAGGCACGGTCCGCTAAAACCGATGCCGGGCCGGAGGTAGTCGTGGCCGATGCGCTTGTCGTACCCCAACCCGTGCACCACGTCCTTGACGTCGGCGCCCACCCGCTCGCAGATGTTGGCGATCTCATTGACGAAGGAGACGCGCATCGCCAGGAAGGCGTTGGCCGCGTACTTGGTCATCTGGGCGTTCTCGATGGTCGTCTCGATGATCGGCGCGGCCAGCGGTTCGAACAGTTCCCGCAGCAGCGCCTTCGCATCCGCGCTCTGCCCGCCGATGATCACCCGGTCGGGGTAGAAGAAGTCTTGCACGGCGAAGCCCTCGCGCAGGAACTCCGGGTTGGCCACCAGGTCGTAGTCCGCGCCCTCGCGCCGGCCGAACTGCTCCAGAACCCGACGCATGGTCAGATGCGCCCCGACGGGCACCGTACTCTTCACGGCGACGACGCTGTAGCGCTGCAGGTGGCGGCCCAGGCCGGTGGCCACGTCGATGATGTGGGAGAGGTCGGCCTCGCCGTTGTCGCGCCGCGGGGTGTTCACGGCGACGAAAACCACCTTCGCCTCCGCCAGCGCCTCCGGCAGGACGTCCGTGAAGCGGATCCGGCCGGCGGCAAGATTCGCGCGCAGCAGCGCGGCCAATCCGGGCTCATGGAAGGGCGCGGTCCCCTCCTTCAGTTGCGCCAGGCGCTCCCGGTGGACGTCCACGCCGACCACGCGGTGGCCCAGATGGGCCAGCCCCACCGCGGTGATCGACCCGACGTACCCCGCGCCGCCGACCACGGTGATGGGCAGCGCCCGGGGGGTCGCGCCTGCAAACTGAGCGTAGCGTTCCTCGTCACGCATCGCGGACCGAGGCCCCTTCCGTCTCGCGCATCGATTCGACCATCCGCCGCAGCCCCGCGGCGAAATCCACGCGCGGGGTGTAGCCGATCAGGCGCTGCGCCAGGGAAATGTCCGCCTGGGTGTGGCGCACGTCGCCGGGGCGCGGCGGCTCGGGCACGACCTCCAGGCGCCGCCCCAGAATCCGCTGCAGGTGGTCGATCAGGTCCAGCAGCGTGTACCGCGCCCCCGCCCCCACGTTCAGGGCCACCCCCGCGGCGTCGGACTCCGCCGCCAGGAGGTTGGCCTCCACCACGTTGTCCACGTAGGTGAAGTCGCGGGACTGCAGCCCGTCGCCGTGCACGGGCAGGGGTGCGCCGCGCAGCGCCAGGAGAATGAACTTGGGGATCACCGCCGCGTACTCGGAGGCCGGGTCCTGCCAGGGGCCAAAGACGTTGAAGTAGCGCAGCGCCACCGTGGGGAGATCAAAGCCGCGGCTGTACACGGCGCAGTAGGCCTCGCCGGCGAGTTTGCTCGCCGCGTAGGGGGACTTCGGCTGCGGCACCTGGCCTTCGTGCTTGGGCAGTTCGGTGTCGCCGTACACCGCCGAAGAAGACGCGGACACCACCCGCCGCACCCCCGCCGCCCGCGCCTGCTGCAGGACCTGTAGCGTGCCGGTCGCGTTCACGTCGTTGGTCTCCAGGGGATGCGCCATCGAGCGCGGCACCGAGCGCAGCGCCGCCTGGTGGAAGACGACGTCCACCCCGGCGCAGGCCGCCGCCAGGGCGGCGGGATCCCGGATGTCACCCCCGACGACCTCGCAGCGGTCGGTCAGCCGCACCACCCCGCCGTCGCGGTCTGCCAGGACGCGCGCCACCGCCGCGCGGTCCAGCCCCAGGGCCAGCGCCAGGTTGGCCGGAGTGCCCGTGACGAAGTTGTCCAGCACCCGAGTCGAATCCCCTCGCGCCACCAGGGCCCGCACCAGGTGCGCGCCGATGAACCCGGCGCCACCGGTGACCAGGACACGTCTCATCAATCGCTCCTCTCTGTCTCGATCCAGAACGGCTGGGACCAGGCCCGGCCCCCCGCGCCGTCGTGCGCCTCTATCCGGATGAACTCCTCGGCGCCGGCCGGGCGGTAGACCGCCTCGGGACCCCGAACCTCGGCGCGCACGCGCCCCTGCCGGTCAATGAAGGTCACGTCCTGGACTGCCGCGCCGGCGCAGCGCACCGCACCGTCGTCGACTCCCAGATTCACCCGCGGACCCGTCGTGGCGTAGAAGGCCAACCCCGTCAGCGCCGTGCGGAGATCCTCCGCGCTGATGCCCTCGACCTTCACCATGATCCAGGCCTGGTCGATCTGGCGCGGCGTGTGCGCGTCGTCCGCGGCCACCGCGCCCACCGACTCCTCGCGGCGACGCGCGCGCAGGAGGGCGGTCCAGCGCCGCAGGTCTGCCGCCGTATCAGAGTGCGGGTTGACGACCTCCAGCAAATAGGGACCGCGCAGCCGCTGCATGACCGCAAGCGTCCACTCCCCCGTCCAGAAGTTCCCCTTCCAGGAAGGGTGATTCAAGACGGCTACACCGCCCTCCCGCCGCGTGGCGTCGAGGCGCGCCTGCGCCGTACCCCGTTCCAGGGCCCGCTCGGCGAAGAGACGGCTGAGGTGGGGGCCCAGTGGATACATACCCCGGACGACCGTTTCTTCGACCCCCGGAATGGCCAGGAAGTCCGGGCCGTTCAGCGTGTCGCAGCGCGTGACGCGGTCGTGGTCGGTCAGGCAGACGAACGCGTATCCCGCGTCGCGGTAACGGGCCAGCACCTCCTCCGGCTCGAGGCGCCCGTCCGACCGGCGGGTGTGCACGTGCAGCTGGGCCTTGCGGAACATGCCGGGGACGGCATAGGGGTCGATGATCTTCACGCTAGGCCTTCGCGGCGCGCGGCGCGGATCTTGTGGTCAATGAGACCACTTTTCGATAAGGGTCTTTGTGGTCTCTTTCTGGCACCCTCCGGATCGACACGCGGCTCCTCCGCCTAACTGCTTGATCGCCTCAATCATAACGTCGTTGATGAGGAACGCGAATGCCTCTGGGCAAGGTGCAGAATGAACACGCGATCGGACGAGGAAGAACGATGACGATGCGCGCGGACGCGTCCTGCGCCGGGCCTAACCTGCTACCTCGTCAACCGTGAGACTGACTCCGGCAAGCGCCCGGATGGAGAGGGCGTCGCCGCGGCCGGCCCTCATCCCGACCGGACTTCTAGCCAAAGATGGAGCCGCCGGTACGGCGGGGGATCGCCGCCCCTCATGTAGAGCAGAAATTCGACCTTCACGCGCTTCCCCGGCCGCTGCAGTGCAAAGCCCACGCGCTCCTCCCACTTCTGGCCGGGCTGGAGGGCGATCGGCCCGAGAGTGCGCAGGACCTCGGAACCCGCCCTGATGCGCACGGTGTACGCCGCGGTCTGGCCCTCCTGGTTGATCACC
>CAYHPT010000012.1:0-11595 GCA_964358435.1 uncultured bacterium
CGGGCTCCTGAGTGGCTACCTGGGGCGGTGGGTCGACGGACTGGCCATGCGGCTGATGGACATCCTGTTTGCCTTCCCGGCGATCCTACTGGCGATTGCGATCATGGCGGTGGCGGGCACGTCCATGCGGAACCTGATCCTGGCCATCGGCATCGTCTACACGCCCCAGTTCGCCCGGGTGGCACGGGCGGCGACGCTGACCGTGAAACACCTGGAGTTCATCGAGGCCGCGCAGGCGCTGGGCGCGGGCACCGGCCGGGTCCTCGGCCGGCACCTGCTGCCGAACATCATGGCAGCGATCATCGTGCAGGTGTCGCTGAGCCTTTCTCTGGCGATCCTGTCGGAGTCGGCGTTGAGCTTCCTGGGCCTCGGCACCCAGCCCCCCACACCATCCTGGGGCAACATGCTCAGCGAAGGGCGCCAGTTCATGGAGATCGCGCCGTGGAACGCCGTCTTCCCCGGCGCCGCCATCATGCTGGTGGTGCTCGGCTTCAACCTGCTGGGCGACGGCCTGCGCGATCTCCTCGATCCCCGGCTGCGCTAATCCACGTCGCTACCTGCTCGATCCCCGCCTGCTGTGACCCGCGACGCTACGCCTCGCGCCGGTAGACGACCTCACCGGCCTACCGCAGCCCTCGGGGACCACGCCCGTGGGGTAGCCGACGGGCCATCGCGAAGATCGTGGTCAGGCTCACGAGCAACCAACTTGTCGTTGCCCTGGCCCCGGGCCTCATCGTCGTGGATCGACTGCACGTCTGTGACGCCGGGGCGCTCTCGCTACAGCTACACGGGCCGGTGCATCTGCTCCCAGAGCGTCGCGTGCTACGTGCCGGTCGACTACGGCGCCTACGACCGGGCTGAGTGCTACCCGTTCTGCCCGCAGTCGGGGTTGGTGGCCTGTGTGCCTCAGGGGGCAACGTGCCCGCCGTTCGGCCCGAGGCATTTTCGATTCTGGTCTGCTAGCGCATTGCTACCGGACGGTACGAAACAGGCGGTTAGGGGACGGTATGCGGCGACAAAGCCCATGGGCTAAGACGCGGACAGGACAGACCTCTACGGCACACGAGAGAACAAGGCGGGAAAGCAGGATTCCAGTTCGCAACGAGGGGGTCGGCGGTTCGAATCCGCTCGTCTCCACCAGATGTGGCCCCGTGGAATGACCCTCGGGGCCCATTCGGTTCCGCGCCCCAGGCTGATCGTCGCAGGCCTCGGCAGGGATGACCCTAAATGGCGACGCTCCTTAAGATCATCGGCGGGATCTGGTTCGGCCTGGGGTTGTGGATTCTCTGGCGCAACATCCAGGTCCTCAGCCGCGTCAACGAGGCAGTCCGGCCCGTCGGCTCCTTGCTCATCAGTGGGCAGGTGCTTTCGAGGGTTTTGCTCTTCGTGCCTCCTGGGCTGCTGGCACTGGCGCTCGGCGGGTGGTTTTCCTCGAGGCGGCCTTTCTGAATCCCCGAGCCGGGGAGCGAGACCGGATGGGCTCTCGGGGTCAACGAGCGGTGGATTCAGAATTCAGCGCCAGGCGATCCAGTAGCCCCTCTGGAGTCTTGTCCACCTGGATGATCGGCCGGAACTCCGGCCGGATGAAACCCTCCTGCACGGCATAATCCAGGAACTCGATCAATGTACCGTAGTACCCCAACGCATTGAGCAGGCCGCAGGGCTTCTGCTGCAGACCCAATTGCGTCCACGACACCATCTCGAAGAACTCATCCAAGGTGCCGATTCCGCCGGGCAGGGCGATGAACGCGTCGGCCAGGTCCGCCATCAGCGCTTTGCGTTCCTGCATCGACTCCACGACCCGGAGATCGCGCAGCCCGGTGAACGCCACTTCGCGTTCGACCAGGAGCCGGGGGATGACTCCGATGGCGTCCCCACCAGCCGCCATCGCGGCGCGGGCGAGTTCCCCCATGAGGCCGACGCTCGATCCGCCGTAGACCAGCCCGATGCCTCGCTCCACCAGGGTCTGCGCCAGATCCCGGGCGGCGAGTGTGTACTCTGGCCTGGCACCATGGTTCGACCCGCAAAACACCGTGACGCGCTTCATCGCCATGCGCACCGCCCGAAGATTGGCAGGGCCTTCGCTGCTGGCCCGGAGTTTCTGGGAGGATCGACGGTGTACCTGCCGCGGGGAAGTGGCCTCCCTGGTGCTCTACCTCTGCGGCGATGCGGCGGGGATCACCGGCGCGGCCCACAGCATCGACGGCGGCTGGACCGCCCGGTGACCAGGGCGCGGTGGAACGGTCGGACGGATTAAGGTATAAAGAAGGCACGCTATGACCGCGCGTCCTACCCGACAATCGCAGCATCGCGGCAGCAGTTTCCCGGCCCGTCGTGCCCCCCGGCGCAGGCGCATCCCGCCCCTGCTGGCCGTTTTGGTCGGCCTGGTGCTCGCGGCCTTCATCGCCCTGGGCGTCGGCGCGGGCGTGGTGGTCGCCGTCGCCCGCCGCGACCTGCCCGACGTCACCCGCGTCTACAACCCGCCCAGCCAGGCGACCCGCATCTACGCGGCCAACGGTGAACTGATCGCCAGCCTCTTCCGGGAGAACCGCGCCACCATCACCCTGGACCAGATCCCCCGGCACGTCCGCCAGGCCGTGCTGGCCATCGAGGACGCCCGCTTCTACCAGCACCGCGGCGTGGACTTCATCGGCATCACCCGGGCGATGTGGCACAACCTCCAGTCCGGCGAACTCGTGGAGGGCGGCAGTACCATCACCCAGCAGCTGGCCCGCCAGCTCTTCCTGACCCAGGAGCGCATCCTCAGCCGTAAAATCACGGAGATGGCGCTGGCGCTGGAGATCGAGCGCCGCCTGACCAAGGACGAGATCCTGGAGCGCTACCTCAACGAGATCTACTTCGGGCAGGGCGCCTACGGCATCGAGATGGCCTCCCGCGTCTACTTTGGGAAGTCGACCAGCACGCTGACCCTCGCCGAAGGCGCGATGCTGGTGGGGGTGATCCGGGCGCCGTCGATTTACACCCCCTACCGCAACATGGGGCTGGCCCGGGCGCGCCAGGCGCTCGTGTTGGAGCGGATGGTGACCCTGGGGATGATCACCCCGACCCAGGCGGAGGAGGCGAAGCGCCAACCCATTACCCTCAAGCCGCCGAGCGCGGGGCTAGTCGGCATCCGCGCGCCGTACTTCGTCTCCTTCATCCTGCCGCAGTTGCTGGACCGCTTCGGCGAGGAGCAGGTCTACCGGGGCGGGTTGGAGGTATACACGACGCTGGACACGTGGATGCAGGCGCTGGCGGAGAAGGCCATCCGGCAGGGCATCGAGCGGGGTCAGGAGCGCGAACTGCGCGTCTCCCAGGGCGCGCTGGTGGCGCTGGATCCCCGCACCGGGCAGATCAAGGCCATGATCGGCGGCTACGACTTCGCCCAGAGCCAGTTCAACCGCGCCTGGCAGGCGCGGCGCCAGCCCGGGTCCGCGTTCAAGCCGTTCATCTATGTCACGGCGCTGGCCAACGGCGTGACGGCGGATCGGATCCTGGAGGACACACCGGTTACCTTTGAGATCCGCGGGTCGAAACCGTGGAAGCCCAAGAACTACGATGGCAAGTTCCGCGGGCCGATCCCCCTGCGCCGGGCGGTGGAGCAGTCGGTGAACGTGCCCGCCGCCAAGACGATCGCGGAACTCGGGCCCGACCGCGTCGTGGAGTACGCGAAGCGCATGGGTATCACCAGCCCCCTGCAGCCGCACCTCTCGCTGGCGCTGGGCACTGCCGACGTGACGCCCCTGGAGATGGCCTCCGCCTTCGGTGTGCTGGCCAACATGGGCGTGCGCGTGCGGCCGCTGGCCATCCGCAAGGTCGTCGATGCCCAGGGCAAAGTGCTTTACGAGGCCTACCCCGAGCGGGAGGTAGCGCTGCCGCCGGCGGTGGCCTATCTGATGACCGACATCCTGAAGGGCGTGATCACGCGCGGCACGGGGCGCGCCGCCGCCATCGGGCGCCCCGCCGCAGGCAAGACCGGAACCACCGACGACTACCGTAACGCCTGGTTCATCGGTTACACTCCGCAACTGGTCGCCGCGGGCTGGGTGGGCAACGACGACAACACGCCGATGCGGCGCGTGGTGGGCGGTGGGCTGCCCGCAGAGATCTGGGCCGGCTTCATGAAGCGGGCGCTCGACGGCGTCCCCAGGGACGACTGGCCGCGGCCGGACGAGATCGTCCAGCGCAAGGACGAGATCTACATCCGGGGCACCGAGCCGCCGCTGGAGCCGGAGCCGGCGCCGAGTGCCGGGCCCAACGGGCCGGTGGCCCCGGTGCCCGGGCCGGCGCTGACGGTCGAGGCTCCCGCCGACGGGACGGAGGTGCGCACGCCGCTCGTGATCTCCGGGACGGCCTCCCCGGGCGCGACGATCCGCATCGTCATCATGGCGGACAGCGGCCCGGTGGCCGTGAGGGTCGTGGAAAGCTTCATTCCCGCAGACGACCAGGGCCGCTTCTCCTTCGACTTCCGTCCCGCGGTCCCGGTGCCGGGCATACGCTACGTCATCACGGTGACGGCGACGGTGCCCCAGGGCGGGTCGACCTCGAAGACGATCACCGTCACCGAGGCGAGTTCCTAGATTCCACCCCGCTGGTTCAACCGGGAGACCACCATTCGAAGGAAGTAAGGCAAGTCTACCTCCCACTCCCACAGCGCGTCGGGCTCCACCCCGGTACCCGCAGCCTACCAACCGCGTGTCGCTGAGGCAAGGAAGCATCCATCGTTCCGCGCATCGACATGTGCGTGCAACGACGGTCCGTCGATGCGCATACACGTGGAATGCAGCAAAGGTGACCTCGGCACAAATGCCTTCATGCGCTTGGCCAGAGGCTTCTTCCTCGGGAGTGCACGCTCCGCAGCGCGAGAGCCCACCATGGCGATGGGCTATAATTGTCTTGCTCAGGAACTCCTCCGGGAGGTTGCCATGTCCGGCCACTCGAAGTGGCACAACATCCGCATCAAGAAACAGAAGGTGGACCAGGTGCGGGGGAAGCTCTTCAGCCGCCTCTCCCGCGAGATCACGGTCGCGGCCAAAGAGGGCGGCGGCAACCCGGAGGCCAACGCTCGCTTGCGCGCCGCCATCGAGCGAGCCCGCGAGGCCGGCATGCCCAACGACAACATCCAGCGGGCGATCCAGCGCGGCACCGGGGAGGGGGGCGTGATTGCGCTGGAGACCATCACGTACGAGGGATACGCGCCGAGCGGGGTGGCCGTGCTCGTGGAGGCCGTCACCGACAACCGCAACCGCACCACGCCCGAGATTCGGTCAATCTTCACCCGGCGCGGCGGCCGCTTCGGCGAGGCCGGGTCGGTCGCGTGGATGTTCGATAAGAAAGGCGAGATCCTGGTCGAGAAGACGGCGATATCCGAGGACGACCTCATGCTCGCCGCGCTGGAGGCGGGCGCCGAAGACGTCCGCAGCGGCGAGGAGACGTACGAGATCCTCACCGCGCCCGAGGACTTCCTGCGCGTGAAGCAGGCGCTGGGGGAACGCGGCATCCCGGTCGCCTCCGCCGACGTGACGATGATGCCGCGCAGTACCGTGCGCCTGGAGGGGAAGGATGCGAAACAGGTCCTGCAGCTCATGGAGGAACTGGAGGACCACGACGACGTTCAGCGCGCCTACGCCAACTTCGACATTCCCGAAGAGATCTTGCAGCAGGTAGGATAAAGGTGCTCGGGGGGTTAGTGCCTTCCCCGAACTACTCACGGGGACCCCTTTGCACCAACCCCCCGAGCACCTTCCAACCGGCCGGCAGTTCCCCGGCAGGTAGCCGTTCGCGGGACGGCGAACACCTGTGCGGATGATCACCGCACTCGGCATCGATCCCGGTCTTCGGGCCACCGGCTACAGTATCATCCAGGGCGACCGCCACGGCTGCCGCCTCCGGGAATTGGGTGTGATCCAAACCACCAGCCCCGACCTGTTCCAGCGCCTGCGGCAGACGTACCAGAACATCGCCGCTCTTCTGCACGAGCACCGGCCCGAACTGGTCGTGCTGGAGGACGTGTTTGCCCACCAGACCTTTCCCCGGACGGCGCTGGATCTGGCCCACCTGCGGGGCGTCATCGCCCTGGCGGCCACGCTGGCGGACGTTCCCGTAGACACCCTCACCCCGGCGGCGGTGAAGCGCGCGCGGGCGGGCGCCGGGCGCGCCAGCAAGGCGCAGGTGCAGGCGATGGTGGCGCTGCTGCTGGGTCTGTCCGCGCGGCCGGACCAGCACGCCGCCGATGCCGCGGCGCTGGCCCTGACCGCCCTGTCCCGGCGGGGCGTGACGCTGCGGGTGATCCCGGTCCCGGTGGAGGCGCGGGCGTGATCGCCTTCCTCCGCGGGCGGATTCTCCGTCGCACCGAAGACATGATCGTCGTCGAGGCCGGTGGCGTCGGGTACGAGGTCCACCTCCCGGCGGTGATCGCGCGGGCGATGGCCGCCGCCCCCGAGGGCGAGATTGCCCTCTACATCTCCTACCACGTCACCGCCAACCAGCCGCGGCCGTTGCTCGTCGGGTTCCTCCGCGAGGTGGAGCAGGAGTTCTTCGAGCGCTTCATCACCGTGGACGGGATGGGGCCGACCAGAGCGGTGAAGGCCATCAGCCACCCGGTGCACGTCGTTGCCGACGCCATCGAGCGCAAGGACGTCCACTTCCTGCGCCGCCTCCCCGGAATCGGCGAGCGCACGGCCGAAAAGATCGTCGCCGCCCTGCATGGGAAGATGGCGAAGTACGCGCTGCTGCAGGAGGCAGAAGTGGCGCCGACACGGCCGGCCGAGGATTTCCGGGCCGAGGTCATGGAAGTCCTCACCCGCCAGTTGGGGCACCGCCAGGCCGAGGCGAAGCGGATGGTGGAGGAGGCGCTGCGGCGTACCCCCGACATCAGCAACGCGGAGGAACTGTTCCAGGAGGTCTATCGCGCGCAGCGGCAGGAGACCGCCGAGCCCGCCGCGCCGCGGACGACGTGAGGCCTGATCGATGAGCCGCGAACGCACCACCCCCGAGGCCACCGCTGAAGAGGAGCACTTCGTCCGCAGCCTGCGCCCGCAGCGGCTGGACGAGTGCATCGGTCAGGGGAAGGTCTTCGAGGGGCTGCGCATCAGCATTCAGGCGGCGAAAGAACGCAGTGAGCCCGTGGACCACGTCCTGCTGCACGGGCCGCCCGGCTTGGGTAAGACCACCGTCGCCGGCGTCGTCGCCAACGAGATGGGCGCGAACTTCATCTCCACCTCCGGGCCGGCGCTGGAGCGCGGCGGCGACCTGATGGGCGTCCTGACGAATCTGGACCGGGGGGACATCCTCTTCCTCGACGAGATCCACCGCCTCCCCCGCGCCGTAGAAGAGCTGCTCTACCCGGCAATGGAGGACTTCTGCGTCAACTTCGTCATCGACAAGGGCATGCACGCCCGCACGCTGCGCTACCAGTTGAAGCCGTTCACGCTGGTGGGGGCGACGACGCGGGCGGGGTTGCTCTCCTCGCCGCTGCGCGAGCGTTTCGGCATCGTGCATCACCTGGACTTCTTCCCGGTGGAGGACTTGCAGAAAGTCGCGCTGCGCTCGGCGGCGATCCTCGGTGTGGCCATCACCGAGGAGGGGGCGCTGGAGATCGCCCGCCGCGCCCGCGGCACGCCGCGCATTGCCAACCGTCTGCTGCGCCGCGTGCGGGACTTCGCCCAGGTGCGGGCCGACGGGCGGATCAGCGGCGAGGTGGCGCGGCAGGCCTGTGAGTTTGAAGGCGTAGATGAAGCGGGCCTGGACGGCCTCGACCGGGAGCTGCTGCGCGCCCTCATCGACGTGTACGGCGGCGGCCCGGTGGGGATCGACGCGCTGGCGGCGACGCTGAACGAAGAGGCCGAAACGCTGGAGGAGGTCGTCGAGCCGTTCCTGCTGAAGCGCGGGTTCCTCTCGCGCACCCCGGGCGGGCGGAGAGCTACCGCCGCCGCCTACGAGCACCTCAGGCTCTCGCCCCCGGAGCGCGGCCCGGCGCAGTTGTGGAACTGAGCTCCATGGGCCGGATGCTGATTCTCTTTGGTGTGCTGCTGATCGTGGCGGGGGTGCTCGTCAGCGCCGTCGGGAAGGTGCCGCGCCTGCCGGGCGACATCCTGATCCGGCGCGACGGGATAGTCATCTACTTCCCCATTGTCACGAGTATCGTGCTCAGTCTGGTGTTGACAGTGTTGTTGTCACTCGTCTTGCGCCGACCCTAGGTCCCGACGCATGATGTGGCGATCCCGCCGATCGACCGCCCTCCTGCCGTCGCTCGCGCTGCTGACGGTCCTGGTGGTCGCGCTGCTGTGGCCGGGCGCGGCGCCGTCCGCGTGGGGATCGACCACGCAGATCGTGCGCGTCGGGATCATCCTGGGGCAGGTGGTCATTCCGGTCACCGCCGACGGCAACATCGAGGCGGGCGACCCGGCGGCGCAGGCGGTGACCACACTCGCGCCGGGGATCTACGAATTCCTGTCTTCGCCGCAGGGTATCGAGGCCGGGGGCAACCGGTACGGCCCCGTCGTGCGCCTGCGATCCGCCAACGGCTGGCTACAGGCGGGGCCCCGGCGCTACCGCGGCGTGATCGAACTGCGCCGCACGCCGGAGGGGAAACTCACCGCGGTCAATGAACTCGACATCGAGGAGTACCTGTACGGCGTCCTCAAGATGGAGGTCGATCCCCGCTGGCCGGCGGAGGCCCTGAAGGCGCAGGCGGTGGCGGCGCGCACGCTGGCGCTGCAGAGTCTGGGGCGGTTTGCCGCCGAAGGGTACGACCTGCGGGCCACGACCGAATCCCAGGTCTACGCGGGGATCAACGCCGAGGATCCCCGGATGACGGCGGCGGTGGA
The DNA here is from genome assembly GCA_964358435.1 of uncultured bacterium. Lineage (GTDB taxonomy): Bacteria > Sysuimicrobiota > Sysuimicrobiia > Sysuimicrobiales > Humicultoraceae > Humicultor. The sequence continues at coordinate 8,829 of CAYHPT010000012.1, forward strand.
TGCGACGCGCGGCATCATCGTGACGTACACTGGGCGTCCGATCTTCGCCGCCTACCACTCCGACTCCGGCGGCGCCACCGAGAGCAGCGAGTTCGTCTGGGGGCAGCCGTACCCGTACCTCCGCGGCGTCGCCGATCCCTATGGGCAGGACTCCCCGGCGCGGGAGTGGCTGAGCCGCATCGACATCCCGACGCTGGAGGCGCGCCTGGCGCGCGCCGGCAAACCGGTGCCGGGGATCACCGGCGTGGCCGTCACGGGGACCAGTCCGTCCAGTCGTGCCCTGGCCGTGCGCGTCACCGGAGCGAGTGTCGCGCTCGACCTCCGCGCCACCGATCTACGCACAATCCTGGGCGTGACCTTTCTGCGCAGCACGCTGTTCACCGTGCGCATGACACGGGACGAGGTACCGGCGGTGGAGTTCCAGGGGCGCGGCTCCGGGCACGGCGTGGGGATGAGCCAGTGGGGCGCGCGGGGTCAGGCGCTGCTGGGGCGTACCTACCCGGAGATCCTCACCTTCTACTATCAGGGTGTGCAATTGGAGACACGTTGAAGCACCCCGGACAGTAACCCACACAGAGGGGCGCGCTACGCGCCTTCGACTTTCGTCCAGCCGCGGGTCTGCGGGCTCCAGGTCGTCAGCGGTCGGTCCATGAAGTCCGTCTCTTCGACCTCGTAGCCGGCCGCCTGCAGCCGGCGGCGGGCCTCCGCGTAGTAGCGGTAGTCCATCTGGAAGGCGCCGCGGCGCAGCGGGTTCTGATAGCCGCTGATGCCGGAGAGGAGCTTCTTTAGATTCTCGACGTCCTCGGGCGGGGCGACGATGTCCACCGCCTGGTTGACGGTGCCGTAGGCGCGGATCTTCTTCCCCTGGACGCGCTCCACCGGGCGCCCGGCCGCGTTGGCGGCGGAAACCGGGACGTCCATCGTCGTCGCCGGCGGTGCGGCCGCGGGAACTGCCGGCGCGTCGGCGGCGGCCGGCGCCGCCTTCAGCGCCTTCAGCGCCTCGACCCGCGCCTTCGCCGCGGCGATTTTCTCTTCACGCGTCAGTTCTCGTTCCTCGGCCATCCTGTTGACCCTCCGCTCGGTCGGTGTCATTGTAGCAAATGCCTTGCGGCGGGGGAGGGGGGCTTCCCCGGGCGCGCGAAAGACTAGGGGAATCCCGCGAGAGAGGAGACCGTGTGATGCCGTCCCAGCAACAGTTGTCGGCGCTGATTCCGCTCTTAGTGTTCGTGTTGTTCTTCTTTTTCTTCGTCTGGCGGCCCCAGGCGACGCAGATGCGGCGGCGGCGGGCGATGTTGAGCAGCCTGCACGAAGGAGACCGGATCGTCACCGTCGGCGGCCTCTACGCCACGATCGACAAGATCAAGGAGGACGAACTCAGCCTGGAACTGGCCCCCAACGTCAAGGTGAAGGCGGACCGCGGCGCGGTGCAGTCCGTGCGCGGCCGGCCGCAGGCGAAGGCGAGCCAGTAAGCGCAGGCCCGACGCCGTGACGGATTCGCCCTTCGACGACTACCTGGAGATGGTGGACCGGGTGGGGGTCCTCCTGGGATACCCCGAGGGCGACGTGAAGCCGCTGCGCTCGCCCAAGCGGTCCGTCATCGTCAGCATCCCGATCGAGATGGACGACGGGCGGGTGGAGATCTTTACCGGGTACCGGGTGCAGTACGACACCATCCGCGGACCGGCCAAGGGCGGGATCCGCTACCACCCCGCCGTCACCCTGGATGAGGTGAAAGCGCTGGCCGCCTGGATGTCGGTGAAGTGCGCCGTGGTGGACATCCCCTTCGGCGGCGCGAAGGGCGGCGTCGCCGTAGACCCCAGCCAGCTCTCGCTGCGCGAACTGGAGCGGCTGACCCGTCGCTACACCGCGGAGATCTTCGATATCATCGGCCCGGACAAGGACATCCCCGCGCCGGACGTGGGGACGCATCCACAGATCATGGCCTGGGTGATGGACACGATCAGCATGAAGCGCGGCTACGTGGAGCCCGGTACCGTCACGGGGAAGCCGGTGCCGCTGGGCGGCTCCCGCGGCCGGGACGAGGCCACGGCGCGCGGGCTGCTCTATGCCGTGCGCGCGGCTTTCCGCGTGCTGGGCATGACCCTGGAGGGGGCGCGCGTGGTCATCCAGGGCCACGGCAACGTCGGCAGCAACGCGGCCCGGCTGTTGCACGAGGCGGGCGCGCGGGTCATCGCCTTGAGCGACGTGCGCGGCGGCATCCACGCCTCCGGCGGGCTGGACCCACAGGAGGTGGCGGGCCACGCGCGGGAGACCGGCAGCGTCGTGGAGCTGCCCGGGACGAAGACCATCACCAACCCGGAACTGCTCACCCTGGAGTGCGACCTGCTGGTGCCGGCGGCGCTGGGCGGGCAGATCGCGGAGGAGAATGCGGGCCGCGTCCGCGCTCGGGTGATCGCCGAAGGCGCGAACGGCCCCACCACGCCGGAGGCGGACGCCATCCTGCGGGAGAAGGGCGTCTTCATCATCCCCGACATTCTCGCCAACGCGGGTGGGGTGGTCGTCTCCTACTTCGAGTGGGTGCAAGACCGCTACGGCTACTTCTGGAAGGAGGAGGTCGTGCGCGAGCGTCTGGAAGAGAAGATGCGGCAGGCCTTCCACGACGTCCTGGAGATGGCGGAGCGACACCGCGTGGACATGCGCACCGCGGCCTACGCCCTGGGTGTGGAACGGATCGTCGAGGCGCGCCGCCTGCGCGGGCTGTACGGCTGACGCCGCAGCGACGGCGCGGTCCCTCGTTCCCCGGTGT
>CAYHPT010000013.1:0-11377 GCA_964358435.1 uncultured bacterium
GGCGACCGTGGGTGAACTCGCCGCCTTCATTATGCTGGCCATCCTCACGCTCCTGCCGGCGGTTGTCGTCGTGACCAGCCGCAACCTAGTGCGCGCGGCGATGTCGCTCATCCCCAGCTTCCTCGGGGTGACCGGGCTCTTCGTCCTCCTGCAGGCGGAGTTCGTGGCCGGGATTCAGATCCTGATCTACGCCGGCGCCATCGCCGTGCTCATCCTCTTCGTGATCATGCTGACGCAGGGCGGTACGGGGACGGCCCTGCGCCAGGTGAACGAGCAGCGGCTGGTCGGGATGCTGGTCGCCGGCGCGCTGACCATCGCCCTGCTGGGCCTGGTGCTGCGCACGCCCTGGCCGCTCGTCGCCGGCACGCTGCCGCGCTCCAATGTGGCGGCAGTGGGCAGCGCGTTTCTCACCAACTTCATCCTGGCGTTTGAGATCAGCAGCCTGGTGCTGCTGGTCTCGCTGGTGGGCGCGCTCGTCATCGCCCGCCGGGAGCAGTAGGGCGGGGAGGGGGAGGACGGATGCAGGTCGGCCTCAACCACTACCTGGTTGTCAGCGCCCTGCTCTTCGGGCTGGGGCTGTACGGCATCCTCACCCGCCGCAACGCCGTGGCCATTCTGATGGGCATCGAGCTGATGCTCAACGCGGCCAACATCAACCTGGTGGCCTTCAACCGCTACGTGGCGCCGGCGGCGCTGGCCGGGCACGTCTTCGCCCTGATCATCATCACCCTGGCCGCCTGCGAGGCCGCGGTGGGCCTCGCCCTGGTGCTGGCCGTCTACCGCAACCTGGAGACCATTCACGTCGACGAGATCAACGTGATGAAGTGGTGAGATGACGGCGCTGGCCTGGCTCATCCCGCTGCTCCCCTTCCTCGCCTTCGGGCTGATCATCTTCGGCGGCCGGCGGCTCCCCGGGCAGGGCGCCTACGTCGCCATCGGCGCGCTGCTCGCCGCCGACGTGTTTTCGCTGCTGCTCTTCTTCCGCCTGCTCGGCGGCGCCGACCCGGTCCACGCCACGATCAACTGGCTCGTCCTGGGCCAGCAGCCGCTGGCGCTGGGCATCCAGGTGGACGCCCTGACCGCGGTGATGCTGCTCGTGGTCACCGTCGTGGGGTCGATGATCTTCATCTACTCCGTCGGCTACATGCACGGTGACCCGCGCTATCCGCGCTTCTTCGCCTACCTCTCGCTCTTCGCCGCTTCGATGCTGCTCCTGGTCCTGGCGGACAACTTCCTCTTCCTCTATGTGGGCTGGGAGCTGGTCGGCCTCTGCTCCTACCTGCTGATCGGCTTCTGGTTCGAGCGCCCCGCCGCCGCCCGCGCTTCCTTGAAGGCCTTCATCACCACCCGCATCGGCGACGTCTTCTTCTTTACGGGCATCCTGCTGCTCTTCTTCAACCTGGGGACGCTGGGGTTCGGCCAGACCTTCGAGGCCGTGGAGCGCGGCCACCTCTCCGGCGCCCTGCTCACGGCGATCGCGCTCTTGCTCTTCGGCGGTGCCATCGGCAAGTCGGCCCAGGTGCCGCTGCATATCTGGCTGCCCGACGCGATGGAGGGCCCCACACCGGTCTCCGCCCTGATCCACGCCGCCACCATGGTGGCCGCCGGCGTCTACATGGTGGCCCGGCTCTTCTTGATCTTCTTCTCTTCCCCCGGGCACCAGGCCCTCACCGCCGTCGCCTGGATCGGCGGGATCAGCGCCTTCATGGCGGCGACGATCGCCGTCGTGCAGGACGACATCAAGCGCGTGATGGCCTATTCGACCATCAGCCAGCTTGGTTACATGATGCTGGGCCTTGGGGTGCTCGGCTACACCGCCGGGGTGTTCCACCTGCTGACTCACGCCTTCTTCAAAGCCCTGCTGTTCCTCGGCGCCGGCAGCGTCATCCACGCGATGCACACCAACGACATCAAGCAGATGGGGGGCCTGGCGAAAGTGATGCCCTCCACCTACTGGACCATGCTGATCGGCAGCCTGGCGCTGGCCGGGATCTTCCCCTTCGCCGGATTCTGGTCAAAAGATGAAATTCTGACGGAGGCGTGGCACAATAATTCCTCTCTCTTCTACCTTGGCTTAGTGACCTCGTTCATCACCGCGTTCTACGTGATGCGGATGATGTTCTACACCTTCCTCGGGGAGCCGCGGTGGGCGCCGGCGCACGGAACGTCCGGGCAGGGCCATGGGACGGTCGTCCACCCCCACGAAAGCCCCCGGGTCATGACCGGCCCGCTGTGGTTCCTGGCCTTCTTCGCCGCCTTCATCGGCTTCGTTGGCGCGCCGTTCCTGGGGAGCCCGTTCGGCCGGTTCGTCCGCTTCGGGGCAGAGGCGGCGGTCCCGTTTGATCTGCGGATCGCGGTGATTTCCACGGCCGTAGCCCTGGCGGGCATGGGGGTCGCCGCCGCTCTCTACCGCTGGCGCTGGGTGTCGCCCGCAGCGGTGCGGCGGGCCTTCCAGCCCTTCAGCACCTGGGCGGAGCGGAAGTACTACTTCGACGACTTCTACCAGTGGACGGTGGTCCGCGGCACGGTGTGGGTGTCAGGCGTGCTGCGCGTCTTCGACATCTACGTCATCGACGGGTTCGTCAACCTGATCGGCGTAATGATCGTCGGCCTGACCCGCCTCTACCGCGTCTTCGACCTGTACGTGGTGGACGGTCTGGTCAACCTGATCGGCTGGGTGACCAAGGCGGTGGGCGGCGTGCTCCGCCTCGTCCAGACGGGGCGCGCCGAGAACTACCTGCTGGTCATCGCCATCGGGGTGATCCTGCTCATCATCGGAGGGCTGGTGCGATGAGGGGGTGCCATGCTTAGCCTGATGCTCTTTCTGCCGCTGGCCGGCGGGATCTTCCTGCTGTTTTTCCGCAACCCGCGCGTAATCAAGGGCATCGCCCTGGGCGCGTCGCTGCTCTCCTTCTACGTATCCATCGTCGTCCTCGGGCGCTTCGGTCTGCACGGCGGGATGCAGTTGATCGAGTCCTACCCCTGGATCCCGTCGGTGAGTATCGGGTACAAGGTGGGCATCGACGGGCTCAGCCTGCCGCTGGTCCTGCTGACCCAACTCCTCTCCGCCGTCTCCATCATTTATTCCTGGCGCGTGGACCTGCGGCTGAAGGAGTATATGTTCCTCCTCCTCCTGCTGCAGACGGCCATGCTGGGCGTCTTTGTGGCCCTGGACTTCTTCCTCTTCTACATCTTCTGGGAAGTGACGCTGGTGCCGATGTACTTCCTCATCGGCATCTGGGGCGGGCCGCGCAAGGAGTACGCCGCCATCAAGTTCTTCCTGTTCACGCTGATCGGCTCGCTGGCGATGCTGGTGGGCATCCTGCTGCTCTACTTCAACGCCACACCAAGGACGTTCGACGTCCTCAGCCTGATCCAGCAGCAGCCGCTGGCAGGTCAACTGCGCCTGGGGACGATCGCCTTCTGGGGCTTCTTCCTCTCCTTCGCCATCAAGGTGCCGATGTGGCCCTTCCACACCTGGTTACCGGACGCCCACGTGGAGGCCCCCACCGCCGGCTCGGTGATCCTGGCCGGCATCTTGCTGAAACTCGGCACCTACGGGTTCGTGCGCTACAGTCTGACCCTCTTCCCGCAGGTGTTCCAACAGTACGCTCCCTTCATCGCCATCCTGGCGCTGCTGGGGATCATCTACGGCGCGCTGGTGGCCATGGCGCAGACCGACCTGAAGAAACTGGTCGCCTACTCCAGCGTCAACCACATGGGCTACGTCATGCTGGGCGTGTCCGCGGCCGCGTTCGCCTACGGCAAGCCCGACCTGGCCCCGGCAGCCACCACGGCGTTGAACGGCGCGGTCTTCGAGATGATCGCTCACGGGGTCATCACCGGCGCGTTGTTCATGATCGTCGGCGTGATCTACGACTACCGGGCGCACACGCGCGGCGTGAACGAGTTCGGCGGCCTGGGGGCGATCCTGCCCGTGTATTCCGGGATCACGATGGTCGCCATGCTGGCCTCGCTCGGCTTGCCCGCGCTGATGGGCTTCGTCGCCGAGTTCCTGATCTTCCTCGGGTCCTTCGGCATCTTCCCCGGCTTCGCGGCGACGGGGCTCCTCGGCATTATCATCACCGCCGCGATGTTCCTCTGGACGATCCAGCGCATCTTCCTCGGCCCGGTCAACCCGCGCTGGAAGGGGCTGGCGGACATGGACACCCGTGAGCTGGTGGCCCTGGTCCCCCTGATGGTGCTGATGATCATCTTCGGCGTCTACCCGCGGCCGCTGCTGGACATCATCAACACCGCCATGACCACGCTGGTCGCGGCGCTGCGCTGACCATGCCTCCCGCCTCCGACCTCTTCTTGCTGGTGCCGGAGCTCTGGCTGGCCGCGCTGGGCCTGGTCCTCCTTGGCGTGGACCTGTTCGTCGGGGAGCAGAACAAGCGCACCGTGGGGTGGGTGGCGGTGGGCGGCTTACTGTTGGCCCTGGTGCCCACCTGGGGCCTGGCCGGCGCGGTGCACCGTCCCGGGACCACGGTCTTCTTTGGCTCCTATGCCGTGGACGGGTTCGCCGTCTTCTTCAAGTTCCTGGCCATCATCGCCACGACGCTGGTGATCCTGGCCTCCATGGACTACTTCCGCGCCTCGGGGGACCGGCAGGGAAGCGCCCAGCGTTTCGAGGGCGAGTTCTACACGCTGCTGGTCTTCACCAGCCTGGGTCTCGTGCTCATGGCGGCCAGCGCCGACCTGATTCTGGTGGCGCTCTCCATCGAGTTCGTCAGCCTGACCTCGTACGTGCTGGCCGCGTACCTCAAGGGCAACCCCAAGAGCACCGAGGCCGGCCTGAAGTATTTCCTGTTCGGCGCCACCGCCTCGGCGGTGATGTTCTACGGCTTCTCCCTGCTCTACGGCCTGACCGGGTCGACGAGCCTCTACGTGATCGCCGAGAAAGTGGCCACGGTCCCCGCTCCCGCCTTGACCGTCTCCCTGGCCCTGATGCTCGCCGGGTTCGGTTTCAAGATCTCCATGGTCCCCTTCCACCAGTGGACGCCGGACGTGTACGAGGGCGCGCCGACTCCGGTGGCCGCCTTTCTCTCGGTAGGCTCCAAGGCGGCGGGGTTCGCCGTCCTCCTGCGCGTGGTGGCGGTGGTCATCGCGCCATCGGGGCTCGACTACGTCACCCTGATCGCCGGGCTCTCCGCCGTCTCCATGTTCGTGGGAAACCTGCTGGCGCTGCCGCAGCGCAATATTAAGCGGATGCTGGCCTACTCCAGCATCTCCCACGCCGGATTCATCCTGATCGGCGTGGCCGCATTCGGCGGGGCCTTCGGCAACACCGGCCTCCTCATCTACCTCTTCGCCTACATGTTCTTCACCCTGGGTGCCTTCTTCATCACCGCCCTTATCGGGGCGCGCCTGGGGTCGGACGACATCCCCGACTACGCCGGGCTTTCGCAGCGGGCGCCGGGACTGGCGTTTCTGATGGCGCTCTTCATGCTCTCGCTTACCGGGATCCCGCCCACGGCCGGCTTCTTCGCCAAGTTCTACATCTTCGCGGCGGCGATCGAGCGCGGCCCCGCGCTGCTGTGGCTGGTGGCGGTGGGGGTGGTCAACAGCGTCATCTCGCTCTATTACTACGTGAACGTCATCCGCGCCATGTACCTACTGCCGCCGCAGGATCCGGCCCGCATCCAGGAGCCGGCGGTCCTCCGGGCGGCCCTCTGGGTGACCGGGGCGGCCACCCTTCTGCTCGGCCTCTACCCGCAGCCGCTCATCACTTTCGCCCGCGCCGCCGCCTTGTTGCTACCCTAGCTCTTTGTTATCATGGGGCGGGATTCGCCCGGGGAGAGACGGTCTCCCAGGGCGTTTTGGGTGTCAAAAGGCCCCTTTCCACCCCACAGCGCAGAGCTTAGGCATCTCCTCGGGCAAGCCCGGGGACGTCATCACGCACGCGGAGTTCGAATGCTGATGGCCGAGCGACACGAACGGGACGGGGAAGATGTACTGCGCCTGATCGCGCAGAAGGAACGCGAGCTGGAGGCGATGGTCGCCCGGGCGCGGGAGGAGGCGGCCAGACTGGTCGAGCAGGCCCGCCGGGAGGTCGAGGCCCAGTTGCAGAAGGCGCGGGAAGAGGCCGCCAGGGTCGCCCAGGAGTATGAAGCCCGGGCTCAGGCAGAAGTCCGGGAGATCGGCGAACAGGTGGTCGGTCGCGCCCGGACTGAAGCGGAGGCGCTGCGCCGACGCGCCGCGGAGCACATGGACGAGGCGGTCCGCGTGGTCGTCGAGCGGGTGGTTGGAGGGGCGGGCGCGTGATCGTCGAGATGTCCCGGGTTCTGGTGGTCGGGCCGAAGCGGCACCTGGCTGCGGTCCTGGAGACGGTCCAGGGCGTCGGCAGCCTCCACGTCGACCGCATTGAGGCGGAGGAGGCGCCGGAGGAGTTCTCCAGCGTCAACCCGGAATCGGCGGAGCGGGCCCAGGTCGAGACCCTGGAACGCCTGCGCGCCCGCGTGGACGGCCTGCTCACGCTGCTGCCCGCCGCGCCGGTGGAACCTTCCCCTGATACCGGCGAACTCGCCGCACAGTCCCTGGAAGAACTGGAAGCCGAACTCGTCGCCCTGGAAGAGCAGGTGCAGCCGCTGGTGCGCCAGCGCCTCGAACTCCAGGACGAACTGGAACTGATCCGCTCCTACGAGAGCGCGGTGCGGGTCCTGTCGCCGCTGCTGGGGGCGCTCGCGGGCAGCCACTCGCTGGAGACGGTCGGCTTCATCCTGCGCACGCGCGACCTCAGCGTCGTACAGGACCTCCGCCGCCGGCTGGTCGAGTTGACCGGGGGCCGCATCGAGGTCGTCAGCCGCGTGGTGGAGGAGGGAAAGGTCGGCGTGGTCGCGGCCTTCCACCGCCTGGACGCAGACGCGGTGCACGGATTCCTGGCCCGCGCCGGCGTGAGCGAACTGCGCCTGCCCAGCGTTTTCGCCGATCTGCCGCCGGCCGAAGCGATCCGGCGAATGGAGGAGCGGCGCGCCGCGCTCCCCGGCGAGATCGACGGCATCGGCGCCGCGCTGCAGCGGATCGCCCAGGCGCAGCGCTCCCACCTGGTGGCGCTGCGCGCCGTCCTGCTGGACCGCCTCGCCCGCCTGCAGGTGCTGCCCCAACTCGCGCAGTCCCGCTACACCTTCGTCGTGCACGGGTGGTCCCCGACACGGATGGTGGCCGCGGTGCGCCGCGCGGTGCAGCGCCGCTTCGGCAACGAGGTCGTGATTTACGACACGCCGGCCGACCCGCATGAGGCGGAGCGGGTGCCGGTGTTGCTGGATAACCCCGCGGGGATCCGCCCGTTCCAGATGCTGCTCAGCCTCTTCCCGCCGCCCCGCTACGGCACCTGGGATCCCAGCCCGCTCATCGCCGTGACCTTCCCGCTCTTTGTCGGCCTGGTCATCGGCGACGTGGGCTACGGCCTGCTCTTCTTCCTCTTCGGCTGGTCGTTGCGCAACCGCGCCCGTGCCGGACGCCCCTGGACGGTGCCGGTGCTTGATGCCCGCCTGACCCCGCGGATGGAGACAGAGGTCTCCTGGCTGATCCGGGTCATGGCGGTCTGGGTGATCGGCTTCGGCGTGATCTACGGCGAGCTCTTCGGGAACCTGCCGGAACTGTTCTTCGGCTATCATCCGATCTTCGACCGGGTGACCAGCCCGACGAACCAGACGCTGTACTTCTACGCCATCATCCTCATCGGCATTGCCATGGTGTACCTGGGGCTGATCCTGCACCTGGTCATGGGCATTCGCCACCGGCACACGGAGGGCGTGTTCGAGAGCCTGGTCACGATCCTCACCCTGTCGGCGGTCCTCATCTTCCTGGGTACCTTCGCGCGGATTCTGCCGGGGGCGCTGACCCGCTGGAGCCTCTACTTCGCCCTGGCGGCCGTGGGCGCAGCCGTCGCGTCACGCAAGCCCATGAGCCTGATGTGGTTTCTGGAATCGTTCACCGCGCTGGGTCACGTGCTCTCCCACGCCCGGCTCCTGGCCTTCGGCATCGCCGCGGCCGCGCTGGCCATGGCCGCCAACCAGCTGGGCGAGATGGCGGCGAAATCCGGCGGGATGGGGGGATACATCATCGCGGTTCTGATTGCCGGGATCGGCCAGGCCATGTTCTTCGCCTTCACCATCATCGGGCACATCATCCAGCCCGCCCGTCTGCACTGGGTCGAGTTTCTGACGAAAGTGAAGTATCACGACGAGACCGGACGTGAGTACCAGCCATTCCAGAAGGCAGGAGGTGGACAGGTTGCGGAAGGTCGTTAGTGTGTCGGTGTTCGCGCTGCTGGCGGTGGCGGTGATCGCCGGAGCCGCGCAGGCGGCGGCAGAAGAGCCCGCTGCGCCGACGGGTGGCCTGGGACTGGGCGCGGGAATGCTGGCCCTGGCCGCGGCGTTGGCGCTCGGACTGGGTGCGCTGGGCACGGCCTGGGCGCAGGCCCGCATCGGGTCGGCGGCCGCGGGCGCGATGGCGGAGCGGCCGGAGATCGGTGGCCGCCTCTTGATCTTCCTGGCGCTGCCGGAGACGATGATCATCCTGGGGTTTCTGGTCGCGTTCTTCATCATCGGCCGGATCCGCTAGCGCGGGATACGCATGGGTTCTGAACTGCTTGCCCTCCTGGAGAAGGAGGCGGCCGCGGAACGGGAACGCGTCCTCGCCGAGGCCCGGGCGCAGGCGGAGGAGATCCGCGCCGCCGCGGAGGGGCAGGCCCGGCAGGTCGTGGAATCGCAGCGGCAGCAGCAGGAGGCGGCGCTGCGGACGAGCCGCGTCCGCGCGCAGGGCACGGCACACCTGGCGGCGCAGGCCCTGCGGCTGGAGGAGCAGGACCGGACCATCACCGAGGTCTTCCGCCGCGCGGAGGAGGCGCTGGATCAGGTCATCCGTGACCGCGCCCGCTACGCGCCGGTGTTAGGACGGCTCATTGAGGAGGGGCTGCAAGGGTTCACCGGGCCCATCATCATCGAAGCGCATCCCGACGACGTGGCTCTCGTTAAAGAGCACCTGGAAGGCTCGGGGATCCGGCGAACGCTCGCCCAGCAAGACGCGCATTGGAAGCCGGAGGTGCGATCTGCGGCCGATGTTCGGGGTGGGGTGCGTCTGGCCTCTCCCGACGGCCGGTATGTCGTCCTGAACACGCTGGCCTCCCGCCTGGAGCGGGCGCGGCCCACGCTGGCCTCGGAGGTCGCCCGGACGCTGTGGAGGTAAAGCGGTAGCCGCATGCCGGATTTCGACTACATCAACGCCCGTGTGCGGGCCATGCGCAGCCGCCTGCTCGATCCCGGGCGGATGGAGGAGTTGCTCGGCGCTGCCACCTTCGATAGCTTCCTGGCGGGGCTGAACAACACTCCCTACGGCAGGGCACTGCAGGAGGCCCTCGCCCGCTACCGCGGCATCCAGGCGGTGGACGAGGCGCTGGCGCGCAACTTCTCCGCCACGACGCAGAAGATCCGCAGCTTCGGCGACGGGAAGCCCAAGGCGTTGATCGAAGCGCTGCTGCTGCGTTGGGACCTGGCGAACCTGCGGGCGGTACTGCGCGGCAAACACACGGGCCGGTCGGAAGAGGAAATCATGGAATCGGTCCTACCGGCGGGGCTGCTCACCGAGGTCGCGCTGCGCGAACTCGCCCGCCAGCCCGACATCCCGGCGGTGGCCGGCACGCTCGACGCGCTGGAGCACCCCTGCGCCATCCCCCTGGCGGAGGGCCTGCGCGACTACCTGGAGGAGCACGACCTGCTAGGACTGGAGATGCGCGTGGGGCGCTACTACGCGGAGCACGTGCTCAGCGTCGCCCGCGGCGCCGGGCACAACGAGACTGTCCTGCGCGAACTGGTGCAGGTGGAGATCGACGCGCTCAACGTGAAGACCGCGCTCAAACTGGTGCGCCAGGATGCGCCGCTGGCCGTAGAGACCCGCCGCCGCTTCTTCATCCCCGGAGGGGCCATCGCCACCGAGGACGTCTTTATGCTGCTGACCGCGCCGGAGACGGCAAAACAGGGGTGGCGGGCGCTGGGGGCGCACGGCTTTCCGCTGCACGAGCCGGGGGACGACCTGACCGAATTCGAGAAGACCCTCGACCTGCTCCTCGCCCGCGGCACCGCGCGCCTGTACCTGGGCGACCCGCTGGGGATCGAGATCGTGGTGGGCTATCTGGCCCTGAAGTACAATGAGGTCGTGAATCTCCGTCTCATCGCCCGCAGCAAGATGCTCGGCATCCCGCGTGACCTGGTCCGGAGGGAGATGGTCGTTGTATAGGATGGCCGTGATCACGGATCCGGAGACGGCCACCGGCTTCCGGCTGGCCGGCGTAGAGGTGCGCGAAGCTACGACGCCGCAGGAGGCACTCGAGCACCTGCGGCAACTGGCCGCACTGGACTACGGGCTGGCCGCGGTCAACGAGGCCTTGCTCGAGGGTCTGGACGAGGATCTGGCGCGGCTGATGCGCGGGCGGGAGATGCCGATCGTGGTGCCGTTCCCCGCGTCCAAGGCGGAGATCGAAAGCGGCGAGGACTACATCTCCCGCCTGGTCAAGGAGCACATCGGGTTCTACGTGAAGTTGCGGTAGTCTTTGGGCCCTCCGGGCCCTCAGCGGTCGGCGGGGGCGGGAGGGCGGGAGTAGAAGGAGGGTGCACGTGGCCATCACCGGCGAGATCATCAAGATTGCGGGGCCGGCGGTCATCGCCCGCGGCATGACCGGCGCGCGGATGTACGACATCGTGCGCGTCGGCAAGGAGCGGCTGATCGGGGAGATCATCCGCCTCGACGGGGACACCGCCTTCGTCCAGGTGTACGAGGACACCTCGGGCCTCTACATCGGCGAGCCGGTGGAGTCCACCGGGCGGCCCCTGGCCGTGGAACTGGGGCCGGGCCTGCTCTTCGGCATCTACGACGGCATCCAGCGCCCCCTCAAGGATATCCGGCAGCAGAAGGGCGACTTCATCGAGCGGGGTGCCACGGCCGTTGCCCTCGATCGGGACAAGCGGTGGACGTTCCGGCCCACGGTTAAAGTGGGGGACGAGGTCGGTCCGGGCGACGTCGTCGGCGAGGTGCAGGAGTTCGGACTGGTGCATCGCATCATGGTGCCGCCGGATGCCGCGCGCGCGAAGGTGGCGGAGATCCGCGGCGGCGAGGTCCGCGTGACCGACACCGTCGCGCGGCTGGCGGATGGTCAGGAGATCCACCTGATGCACACCTGGCCGGTCCGCTTCGCGCGGCCGCTGGCGCGCCGGCTCGACCCGCGCGAACCGTTGGTCACCGGGCAGCGGATCATCGATGTCCTCTTCCCGGTGGCCCAGGGCGGCACCGCCGCCATCCCCGGTCCCTTCGGTAGCGGCAAGACCGTCATGCAGCAGACGCTGGCCAAGTGGGCCGACGCCGACGTCATCATCTACGT
>CAYHPT010000014.1:0-11161 GCA_964358435.1 uncultured bacterium
TCCAGGAATCGACGGTGCGCATTACCCGACCGGGTGTGCTGCAGGAGGACGACCTGCGGCGGGACGGCTTCAAGCGCTTTCGCATCACCGACTCCGGCATCTCCCCCCGCATCTTCCCCGGCACGCCCGGCGGCATCTTCAAGGTGAGCGGGACCGAGCACGACGAATTCGGCTTCGTCACCACCGACCCGCCGAAGCGCAAGGCGATGATGGAAAAGCGCATGCGCAAGATGGAGACCTACCTCCGCGAGGACGCCAAGAGACCGCAGGTCTACGGCGACCCCAAGGGACGGCCGGTGCTGGTCGGCTGGGGCTCCAGCAAGCCGGTGCTGCTGGAGGCGCAGGAGCGCCTGCGCCAGGAAGGCCTGGAGGTGGCGCTGGTGCAGATCACGCACCTCTGGCCGTTCCCCACCCACCTGATCAAGCCGGTGCTGGAGCAGGCGTCCCCGCTGATCGTCTGCGAGCAGAACTACTCCGGGCAGCTGGCCGACCTGATCCAGGAGCGCTGCCTGCTGCCGACGCGTCGCATCCTCAAGTACAACGGACGGGTCTTCTACGTCTCCGACATCGTCCGCGGCGTGCGTGAGATCGTGCGGAACGGCGCTGCCGAGTTCCGGGTGGCGGAGTTCATGCCCGTGACCGTAGAGGCGCACGAAGGCGATTGAGGAGGCGTACGAGGGTGACCGAGTCATGAGCACACAGCCGGCCGCCAAGGCCCCCGCCAGCAAGATCTGGGAGGAGAACGCCACCCCCCGCCACCGCATCCAGTGGTGCCCGGGCTGCGGCGATTACGGCGTCCTCAACGCCCTGAAGATGGCACTCACCCGGCTGGAGTTGATACCTCACGAGGTCCTGCTCATCGGCGGGATCGGGTGCTCGGGGCAGATCCGCAACTACCTCAATGGCAACGGGTTCCACGGTACGCACGGCGGCCCGCTGGCCTACGCCGTCGGCGTGAAGATGGCCAACCCGGACCTGCGGGTCATGGCCCTGGCGGGTGACGGGGACACCTTCGCTATCGGCGTGGAGAACTTCGTGCACACCTGCCGCCGCGACCCCGAGGTCACGCTCATCGTCATGGACAACGGGGTCTACGGCCTGACCACGGGGCAGCGCTCGCCGACCGGCGGGCTGGGCCAGGACATGTCCGAGTTCTCGGAGGAGGTTCCGCCGCCATTCAGCCCCCTGCGGCTGGCGCTCTCCGCCGGCGCCACCTTCGTCGCGCAGTCCTTCTCCGGGGATCCCAAGCACGCGGCCGAAGTCTACGTGGAGGCGATGGAGCATCCGGGCTTCGCCTTCGTCAACGACTTCTCGCCCTGCGTGACCTACAACAAGTTCAACACCTACGACTGGTTCAAGGAGCGCGTCGAGCCTGTCCCGGCAGACCACGACCCCAGCGACCTGGAAAAGGCCTGGGAGTTGCTTGCCGACTTCCGGCGCCGCGGGCGCTCGCCGCTGGGCGTTATCTACCGGAACCCGCGCCGGCGGAAGGTCTACAAGCGCGTGCCCATGTGGCCCCAGGAACTGGAGAAGATCGACCTGGAGCCGATGCTGCGCGCCTTCCGCTAGCCGCGGTAACCCCTTCTTTCCGCGACTCCAGGGCAACCTGCAGGTATTGGTGAGCGAGGTTCAGCGCGCAGGATAGCTCCGGACGCGCCTGCCGCCGCTGTGACGCGGCTTCTCTCCGGACGACTTCTGGACGCCGGGCGCGCTGTCGCGTAGTCTGCAACTGAGCATGGCGCATCGGTCTCACTTCTTCGAGCGCATCCGCCGCGGCGATGTTCCGGTGGGAACTCTGGTCGGCTTCAGGCTAGTCTCCGCCGCGGCCAACCGGGCCGTGTTCACCATGGAAGCCGGTGAGCAGCACGGGAACCCGATGGGCACGGTACAGGGCGGCATCCTGTGCGTCCTCGCCGACGCCGCCATGGGCACCGCTTATGGCTCCGAGCTGGGCGAAGGAGAAAGCCTGACCACCCTGGAGCTGAAGATCAACTTCCTCCGGCCGGTGCGGCGGGGGAAGCTGACCGCCGTGGGAGAGGTGATCAAGCGCGGCCAGACGGTGGGGCTCGTCGAGTGCACAATTACAGATGACCAGGGCAGGTTGGTCGCGCGGGCCAGCTGCACCTGCCTGACGCTGCGGGCCGGGGAGGAGACAGGAGGTCGGGCGGTGCCGGAGGAGGGGGGAGCATGACGCTGCGCACGGCGGAGGCGTATTTGCGCGGATTGCGCGACGGGCGGGTCGTCTACTTCCGCGGCGAGCGCGTGGGGGATGTGACGGCGCACCCGTTCCTGCGGCTGGGCGCCGAACACACGGCGCTGGATTTCCACCTGGCGGAGGATCCGGCGTATCGCGATCTCGTCGTGGTCGAGGACCCCGAAACCCGGCAGCCGATCAGCCGCTACTTTCTCATCCCCCGCAGCGCGGAGGACCTGCTGCGGCGGCGCATGCTCATCGAGACGGTGACCCGGGCGGGCCAGTCCTTCGTCCCACTTGTCAAGGAGATCGGCACCGATGCGCTCTTCGCGCTGATGATCGTCGGCGCTCATCTGGAGCGGGCCGGCGCCCGCTACCTCGAGCGCGTGCGCCGCTTCTACGCGCATTGCCGGGACGGCGACCTGACCATGGCGGTCGCGCAGACGGATGTGAAGGGCGACCGAAACCTGCGGCCGCACCAGCAGCCGAATCCGGATACCTACCTGCACGTCGTGGAGGAGCGCAGTGACGGGATCGTTGTGCGCGGGGCCAAGGCCCACACGACGAACGCCGTCTTCGCCGACGAGATCATCGTCCTGCCCACCCGGGCGATGGGACCGGAGGACCGCGCCTACGCCGTGGCCTTCGCCGTCCCGACGAACGCGCGGGGGCTGCGCTTCATCGCCAGCCCGCGGGGGTTTTCCGCCCGCAGTGCCTTCGACAACCCGTTGAGCGCGCCGCGCAAGACCGTGGAATCGCTCACTATCTTCGACGAGGTCTTCGTCCCCGGGGAGCGGGTCTTCCTCAATGGGGAGTGGCAGGCGGCCGGCGCTCTGGCCAAGACCTTCGTGGAGTTCCACCGCTTCACCGCCGTCTCGTACAAGCCGCCGCTGCTGGAGCTGCTGCTGGGCGCGGCGGCGCTGATGGCGGAGTACAACGGCATTGTGGCGGCCGGCCACGTGCGGGACAAGCTGGCGCAACTGGTGATGTACCTGGAGACCGTGCGCGGGCTGACGAAGGCGGCGGCGCAGGGGTGCCGCGTCCGAGAGGGCATCGCCGTGCCGGACGTCGTGCTGACCAACGCGGCCAAGTACTACTTCGCCTGGCACTATCACGAGATGGTGCGGGCGGTGCAGGACATCGCCGGGGGCCTGGTGGTCACCGCGCCCATGGAGGAGGACTGGCAGAATCCGGAGACGCGGCGGGACATGGAGCGCTTTTTCACGGGGAGCGGTGGTGTCGGCGCGGAGGACCGGCTGCGCGCGACGAACCTCGTCCGCGACCTGACCGCCTCCGACCTGGGCGGCTACCTGGAACTCCTGGCGATTCACGCCGAGGGGTCGCTGGAAACCCAGAAACTCACCGTCCTCATGGACGCCGACCTCGAACCCTATAAGGCCTACGCGAAGCGCGTGGCCGGCATCGAAGCCGAGGCCGAGACCCCGGCGCGGGTGCCGCACGGCTGACCAGCGGGAGCGGCTCGACGATGCGCGTGCAGCACCTCTTCGACCTCTCCGGGCGCGTCGCCCTGGTCACCGGAGGGTCGCGCGGTCTAGGGAAGGAGATCGCCGCAGGCCTGGGCGAGGCGGGGGCGAAGGTCGTCATCGCCGCGCGCCGCGAGCAGTGGCTGCGGCCCGCGGAGGAGGAGCTGCGCGGCGCGGGCATCGAGTGCCTGGCGGTGGTCTGCGACATCACGCAGCCGGACCAGGTGGGTGCATGTGTGCGGGCGGCGGTGGACCGCTTCGGCGGCATCGACATCCTGGTCAACAACGCCGGCATCGCCTGGGGCGCGCCCGCGGTGGAGATGCCGCTGGAGAAGTGGCGCCAGGTACTGGAATCGAATCTCACCGGGACCTTTCTGGTGACGCAGTCAGTCGGCCGGTTGATGATCGAGCGCCGCTCCGGCAAGATCATCAACATCGCCTCTCTCGCCGGACTCCTGGGCGACCCGCCGGAGATCCTGGACGCGATTGGCTACAGCACGGCCAAAGGCGGGATCATTGCCTTCACCCGCGACCTGGCCGTCAAGTGGGCCCGCTACAATGTCTACGTCAACGCCATCGCCCCGGCGTTCTTCCCCACGCGCATGACGCAGGCCGTGCTGGCGCGCAGCCAGCGCCTCGTCGAGGAGAGCACGCCGCTGGGCCGGATCGGCCGGCCGGGCGAGATCAAAGGCGTGGCGGTCTTTCTGGCTGCGGCGGCCTCCGACTACATTACGGGTCAGGTGATCGCGGTGGACGGGGGCCGGAGCGCCCTCTAGACGGCGAAGCGAGGCGAAGGGCCGCGGGTCTCTCTACCCTTTGGGCTTGTGCTGTAACGGTTCGGGCGACCGCTCGAGGTCCGGTAGTTTCAGGATGAACATCCAGGCCAGCGGAATCTCCTGCGGCGGGTAGCAGACGCGGTCGTCGCAGGCCTGGATCGCCAGCGTTCCTCTGATCTCCAGCGTGCCGCCGGCGTCGTAAACGGGCTGCAGTTCGAAACGGTTGCCCAGCGCCATGTCGATGCTGATCCGCACGGGCCTGTCGTACACCGCCACCGTCTCGTCGAGCAGGGGAATCGTCAGGAGCGCCGAGAGCGGGTACTGCACGCCGCGCAGCCGCAGGTAGGGCTGCTCTTCCATCGTCACCGCGACGCCTTGATAGTCCGCCCCGCCCGGCGCGTACACGTGCACGCCCGGCTGCGGCTTGATGTCCACGAAGAGTGTCACGGGATTGCCCGGGTAGAGGCTGGGCTCCGTCGCCGCGGTCAGGACCTCAAGGTAGTCGAACCGATGCGCCACCCGCGGCGGCGGCAGCGGCGGAGTCTTACCCAGGCGCAGCAGCAGCGTGGCGGCCGGCAGGCGGTGGATGTAGTGCTCCTCCAGGATCTTCTGCACCACGATCCCGCGGGCATCGACCAGCAACGTGACCGGATGCGGCACCCCGTAATCCCGGCTGGTCGGCTCGATCTCTTCATTGAAGAGGCCGAACCGGCGGATGATGCTCGAATCCGGGTCGGCCAGCATGGGGAAGGTGATGCGCCGGCGGTCGGCAAAGTCGCGCAGGATCTCACCGGAGTCGTAGCTGATCGAGCAGAGGCCCCAGTTCTCCGCCGCCAGCCGCTGTCTGTTCTGCTCCAGCTCGACGAGCTGGCCTTTGCAGTAGGGTCACCAGTCGGCGCTGCGGATGAAGACGATGAGCGCTCCGGCAGGCCCGCGGATCGTCTCGAAGGTCTGCTTCCGGCCGAACTGGTCGGCCGCCTCAAAGGGCGGAATGGCTTTGCCGACGCGGGGGCCGCACTCGGAGGCCTCGAGGTCCTCAGGCATCGCCGCGCGCCTCAGCGGCCGGCACGCCGCTACGCATAGGGGGTCCGCGCCAGTTCCTCCGCCAGCGCCTCGGCCAGCGGCGCCACGGTCTCCCGGTCGAAGTTGAAACGCGCCCCGGCCGCGGTGAAGAGGTCCGGCAGCGGGCGGGTGCCGCCCAGGGCCAGGGCGGCCCGGTAGCGGGCGACCGCGTCCCGGTAATCCGTGCGGGAGCGCAACCAGACCTGCAGCGCGCCGAGTTGGGCGATGCCGTACTCGATGTAATAGAAGGGATGGAGGAAGATGTGTAGCTGGCGGTGCCACATGAAGGCCAGGGCCTCATCGTACCCGGTCCAGTCCACTCCGTGGTGGAACCGGCTGTAGACGCGCACCCAGGCCTCCCGCCGCTCTTCCCGCGTATGCGCCGGGTGCGCGTAGAGCCAGTGCTGGAAGGCGTCGATCGTCGCGATCCAGGGGACGATGCGGACGATCCCCTCCAGCCGCTCGCGATAGGCCCGTCGCCGCTCTTCTTCGTTGGGGTAGAAGGCGTCCAGGTGCGGCGCGGAGAGTAGTTCCATTCCCATCGAGGCCACTTCGGCGAACTCCAGCGGCGGGTCGCGGTACTCCAGCAGCGGCTCCTCCCGCGCGGCGATGGAGTTGAAGGCGTGGCCGCCCTCGTGCAGCAGCGTGCGCACGTCCTTGTCCAGCCCCACCGCGTTCATGAAGATGAAGGGCCAGCGCCGCTCCGTCAGCTCACTCTGATACCCGCCCGGCGCCTTGCCTTTGCGGCTCTCCAGGTCGAGCAGCTCCTCCTCCCGCATGAAGCGGAAGTGCTCACCCAGCTCGGGGTCGACGCGGCGGAAGACCGCCTCGCTGCGGGCCACCAGTTCGTCCGCCCGGTCGAAGGGGCGCAGCGCCGGTCGACCCTGCGGATCGACCTCCAGGTCCCAGGGCCGCAGCGCCTCTAGGCCCATCAGGCTCTGCCGCTCGCGGAGGAGTCGCTCCATTGACGGCACGAAGTGCGCCTCCACCGCGTCGTGGAAGCGCCGGCAGTCTTCGGGCGTGTAGTCGAAGCGCTCGTAGCGGCGGAAGACGTAGTCGATGTAGGAGTCGAAGCCCGCGTTGCGCGCAATGCGCAGCCGCACGTCGCGCAGTTGGTCGAAGAGGTCCTCCAGCGTCTCCCTGTCCTGCAGCCGGCGCTGATTGGTCAGTTCCCACGCATCCCGCCGCGTGGCCCGGTCGGGATCCTCCAGGAAGACGGCCATCTGCTGCAGGGTGCGTTCCGCGCCGCGGAAGACCACCGTCATCGCGCCGGTGACTTTCTGGTACTGCGTCCGCAGTTCGTTCTCTTTGACCTCCAGCGGGATGTTCTCGTCGCGGTAAAGGGTGAACCGGTTCTCGATCCGCCGGTCGAGCAGCCGGTAGCGCTCGGCGAGGGCGCGGCGGTGCGGGTTGCGCAGATAGGCCTCGTCGAGGCGGTGCCCCAGCATCTTCACCTTCGGCTCGACCTCCTGCACAAAGCTGAGGAAGGCGCGCTCCCGCTCCGGATCGTCGGTCTGGGAGGTCATGGCAATGTAGCGTCGGTTGCGCTCCTCCCAGACGGCCGCCGCCACCTCGCTGAGGTCCTCCAGCCAGCGCTCCAGCGCCTCCGCGGAGGCGGACGGCCGCGCCAGCAGGGCCTCTCCCAGCGGTTCGATCTCCTCCCAGCGGCCCATGTTCGCCTCGGCGGGGACGAACCGGCGCGGAAAGACCTTGCGGGGGTCAGTGGGAATCTGCATCATGCCTCCTTCGTGATTCGGGCTGCTACAGAGGGTACCGTCCCGCCTCCACGGCGCGATCGGCAATCGTCCGCTGCAGCGTGACGGTGTTCAGCGGCGTGTAGCGGAGCAGCCGCCGCAGCCCGGCGAGCACCGTGCGCAGGTTCTCGCCGTCCGCGGAGGCGGCCAGCACCTGGCGCGCCAGCCCCTCCAGCCGGGGCAGAGCCTCCTGGATGTAGGCCCGGGCCAGGAGCGCGGGCAGCGTCTCCTCTCCGGCGGTGGACTGCGCCGCGCGCAGCACCGCGCTCTCCATCGCGAAGATCTCAGCCACCATATCGGCCAGCCAGGCCAGAATTTCCTGCTGCTCCTCGATGCCCGCGGCGTGTTTCTGCAGGGCGACGCCGGCGGCAAACAGCGCCGCCTTCTTCGCCAGCGCCACCTGCTGCCGCTCCGCGGCCAGTGGTCCCGTGAACTGGCCGTCGCCGGCGGCCGCCGGGTTGAGCATCTCGTCCGCGGCCGCGCGCGCCGCCTGGATCAATGGGAGCTGCCCGCGCTGCGCCCGCCGCAGCAGCATGCCGGTGATGACCATGCGGTTGATCTCGTTCGTGCCTTCGAAGAGGCGGTTGATGCGGGCATCGCGGTAGGCGCGCGCCGCCGAGTACTCCTCGATGAAGCCATACCCGCCCAAGATCTGCACCATCTCGTCCACGACGAAGTCCAGGACCTCGGAGGCGAAGACCTTGTTGATGGAGCACTCCACGGCGTACTCCTCCAGCGCGCCCATCACCGCTTTGCTGTCGGCGTGCCCGCCGCCGAGGGCCATCTCCACCAGACCGCCGGTGCGGTAGATCATCGACTCGGCGGCGTAGAGCCGCACGACCATCTGGGCCAGCTTCTGTTTGATCAGACCGAAATCGGTGAGCGGCCGGCCGAACTGGCGCCGCTCTTTCGCATAGGCCACCGCGTCGCGGAGTCCGGCCCTGGCCGCCCCCAGGCACCCGGCGGCCAGTTTGAAGCGGCCCATGTTCAGGATGTTCATCGCGATCTTGAAGCCCTGGCCGACCTCGCCCAGCAGGTTCTCCGCAGGCACCCGGGCGTTCTCGAAGATGAGGGAGGCGGTGGACGACCCCTTGATCCCCATCTTGTGCTCTTCCGTCCCGATGGTCAGCCCTGGTGTGGCCCGCTCGACGATGAAGGCGCTGTGGTGCTCCCCGTCGACTTTGGCGAAGGTGATGAAGAGGTCGGCGAAGGCGGCGTTGGTGATGAACTGCTTGGTCCCATTGAGCACGTAGACGCTGCCGTCGGGCGCGCGGGCGGCGGTGGTGCGGATGGACATCGCGTCCGACCCCGCCGTCGGCTCCGTCAGGGCGTAGGCGCCGATCAGTTCGCCCTGGGCCATCCGCGGCAGGTAGCGCGCCTTCTGCGCGGCGGTGCCGAAGAAGACGATCGGCAGCATCCCAATGCCGACATGCGCGCCCACCGAGACCGCGAACGACGAGGCTGGTCCCAAAGCGTCGGTGACGGCCAGTGAGGTGATCTTGTCGAGCTCCAGTCCGCCGTAGGCTTCGGGGACCTCCGCCCCAAGAAAGCCCAGTTCACCCAACTGGCGCAGCAGCCGGCGCGTCAACGCCCAGTCTTTGTTTTCCAGCGCCGCCGTCTGCGGCGCCACCTCGCGCTCGATGAATTCCGTCATCGAGCGCGCCGCCAGGCGGTGTTCCTCGCTCAACCGCTCCGGCGTGAAGACGGCGGCCGGATCGCCTTCCGCCAGCAGGAAGCCGCCGCCGCGCGTGGTTGCTGCCGTCTGTGTGTCCATGACGCCTCCTCCAGGCTGATCCCGTGACTCCTCTGCTCTGCCAGCGGCCTACGGCCGCTCAAAGACTCCCGCGGCGCCCATTCCGCCGCCGATGCACATCGTCACCACACCGTAGCGCGCGCCCCGGCGCTGCAGCTCATAGAGCAGCGTGGCGGTCATGCGCGCGCCGGTTGCGCCCAGCGGGTGGCCGATGGCGATGGCGCCGCCGTTGACGTTCAGCCGCTCCTCGTCCAATTCCAGCGCTCGCACCACGGCCAGGGCCTGCGCAGCAAAGGCTTCGTTCAACTCGATCAGGTCGATGTCCTCGAGGCGCACGCCGGCCTGGCGCAGCGCCTTGGGAATCGCCTCCACCGGGCCGATGCCCATGATCTCCGGCGGCACCCCCGCGGTGGCGAAGGAGCGGAAGATGCCCAGCGGCTTCAGGCCCAGCCGGTCCATCACGTCCTCCGCCATCACCACCACGGCGGCCGCGCCGTCGCTTGTCTGCGAGGAGTTCCCTGCGGTGACGACGCCGTCGCGCGCGAAGACCGGGGGCAGGGATGCGAGCCTCTCCAGCGAGGTGTCGGTGCGCACCCCTTCGTCCGTCCTGAAGGTGACCTCGCGCTTGTGCGGGTGGCCGTTCTCCTCCTCCCAGCGGGAGACGGTCAGCGGCAGGATCTCGTCGGCGGACTTGCCGGAGGCGATGGCGGCGGCAGCGCGCTGGTGGCTGCGCAGGCTGAAGCGGTCCTGCTCCTCCCGGCTGACGTGGAAACGTTGGGCCACGATCTCCGCGGTCAGTCCCATGGAGATGAAGACCTCCGGCCACTCGGCCGTGAGGTGGGGGTTGGGGGCGTACTTGTTGCCGGTCATGGGGATGAGCGTCATCGACTCCACGCCGCCGGCCACGGCCACGTCCACCAGGCCGGTCATGACTTCGTGCGCGGCGGTGGCGATGGCCTGGAGGCCGGAGGAGCAGAACCGGTTGACGGTCTGGCCGGAGGTGCTGACGGGCAGGCCGGCGCGCAGCGCCGCCACGCGCGCCACGTTCAGTCCCTGCTCGGCCTCCGGGATGGCGCAGCCCAGGACGACGTCCTCCACCATCTCCCTGGTGAGTCCGGGGACGCGCCGCACCGCCTCGCGGATGACCGCGGCGGCAAGTTCGTCGGGGCGCGTGTCCTTCAGCGTCCCCCGCGGCGCCTTGCCGATGGCCGTGCGCACGGCCGAGACGATCATCGCCTGTCGCATCGTCGTGGCTCCTTTGGTTCGCGCGGACCTTCCTTCTAAGATGGCGCGACTAGGATGCCGTCAGTTGCGCAGCGGCTTCCCGGTCTGCAGGATGTGCCGCATGCGCTCCTGGGTCTTTTGTTCCCCCAGCAGGCTCAGAAAAGCCTCGCGTTCCAGGTCGAGCAGGTAGTCCTCCGACACCCCGGAGCCTTCGGGCACGTCGCCGCCGGCCATGATGGCGGCCAGTTTCCGGCCCACCACCTCATCATAAGCGGTGATGTGCCCGCCGGTCTTGAGGATAGAGAGCAGCGACTCCAGCGCCGCCCGCCCGCGCTGTCCCACCACGCGGATGCGCGCCGGCAGCGGCGGCCGGTAGCCCAGCCGCACCATGGCTAGCGCAGCGTCCTTCGCGTCCTGGATCAGCCGGTCGGTGTTTATGGAGATGCCGTCGGCCTCGCGCAGGAATCCCAGCCGCTGCGCCTCCAGCGCGGAGCGCGAGACTTTGGCCAGCGCCACCGTCTCGAAGGCCCAGCGCAGCAGCGGCAGCGCGTCCGCGGTGACCTCCGGCGGGATGCGCCCCATGGCGCGCTTCGTCATCTCCATCGTACCGCCGCCCGCCGGGATCAGCCCGACGCCAGTCTCCACCAGTCCCATGTACGTCTCCGCCGCGGCCTGCACCCGCCCCGCGGCCAGGCAGATCTCCGCGCCGCCGGCCAGCGTCCGGCCGGCGGGGGCCGCCACGATCGGCCTGCGGGCGTAGCGCAGGCGCTGGTTCACCCGCTGGAACTGCCGGACGACCAGATCCAAATCCTTCCAGTTCCCCTCCTGCGCTTCCAGTAGGAGGAGCATCAGGTTGGCGCCGGCGGAGAAGTCGCGGGCCTGGTTGCCGATGACGAGCGCATCGAAGTCCTGCT
>CAYHPT010000015.1:0-10854 GCA_964358435.1 uncultured bacterium
CGATTCCTCGGACGCGATGCGCCGCGCCCGCGGCCGCCGCGGCCTGGACATGCTCAACCGGCTGCAGAAGGAATACGACGCGGTGCAGGTAATCGATGACCCCGCGGGCACCCAGGGCGACGTGGACGAGCGGCTGGTCGCCACCGCCCGGGCCGTGGGCGGCTGGATCCTGACCAACGACTTCAACCTGAACAAGGTCGCCGAACTGCAGGGCGCGCGTGTGCTCAACGTCAACGAGCTGGCCCAGGCCCTTCGCCCCCCCCACCTGCCGGGAGAGGAACTGACCGTGCACATCATGAAGGACGGCAAGGAGGCCGGGCAGGGCATCGGGTACCTGGAGGACGGCACGATGGTCGTCGTGGAGGGTGGCAAGAAGCACATCGGGGAGACCTCTGATGTGGTCGTCACCAGCGTCCTGCAGACTGTCGCCGGCCGGATGATCTTCGCCCGCCCCAAGGGGGACGTCCCCACAGGTTCCTCGGCCGCGCACCGCCGGTAGGAGCGTCGGCGGTGGAGCACGCCGAACCAACCGTCGCCATCCTCGTCGCCGCCGGTAAAGGCTGGCGCATGGGCGCCGTCTCCAAACCGTTCCTCACGTTAGGCGGGCGCACGGTGCTGGAGCGCGCGCTGCGCGCGGTGGTCGAGCCCGCCGAGGTGCACGCCACCGTCGTGGTGGTGCCGCCCGATCATCTCGATGCGGCCCGCACGCTGGTCGCGGCCTTCCCCAAGGTCAGCGCGGTGGTGCCGGGGGGAGAGGAGCGGCAGGACTCCGTCGCCGCGGGACTGGCGGCGGCGACCCAGGCGGAGTGGGTGGTGGTGCACGATGCCGCGCGCCCGCTGGCCAGCGCCGATCTGGTGCGCCGGGTGTTGCAGGCCGCCCGCGAGACCGGCGCGGCGACGGCGGCGCTGCCTGCGCGGGACACGGTCAAGGTGGTGACCGAGGGCGTGGTACGGCAGACCCTGGACCGGGAGACCATCTGGTTGACCCAGACCCCGCAGGCGTTCCGGGCGTCCCTGCTCCGGGCGGCGCATGACCGGGCGGCGCGCGAGGGTGTGCGGGCGACCGACGACGCCGCGCTCGTGGAGGCGTTCGGCGGCACGGTGCGGGTGGCGAAGGGCGAAGTGCTGAACCTGAAAGTGACGACACCGGAAGACCTGGCGGTGGCCGAAGCGGTGGTGCGGCAACAGGAAGGGCCGGGGGAACGCCGCACCGGCATCGGCTACGACGCGCACCGCCTAGTGCCGGGGCGCCGCTTGGTGCTGGGCGGAGTGGAGATCCCCTTCGACCGCGGGCTGGCCGGACACTCCGATGCGGACGCCGTGCTGCACGCGGTCGCAGACGCCTTGCTCGGCGCCGCCGGCCTGCCCGACATCGGCCAGCACTTCCCCCCGGAGGATGACCGCTACCGCGGCGCGGACAGCCGCGGCCTCCTGCGGGACGTGCTGACCCGCGTGCAGCAGGCCGGATTCCTCCCCGCGCAGGTGGACGTCGTCATCCTGGCGGAAGCGCCGCGCCTGGCCCCGTACCTCCCGGCGATGCGGCGGGTCATCGCCGAACTGCTGGGCGTGGATGAAGGCGCCGTGGGCATGAAGGCCACCACGACGGACGGACTGGGCGCGATCGGCCGCGGCGAAGGGATCGCCGCGCAGGCCATCGTCACGATCTCCCGGCGACCGGCCTAACATGGAGGCGGAGCGCCGCTGATGCGACGGAAGGAGGTGCGCCTGCGCAAGGAGCGGGCCGCCCGCCGCTACCGCCGGGTGCTGGAGCGGGTGCGGGAGCAGCCGCGCCTCCTCTTCATCGAACGGGCGCCGCTGCGGACGGCGGTGGTCGTGGAGATGGCGCGCGACGGCGCCCGCGGCCGCCCCTCCGGATTCTGGCGGGGGACCGAATTCTACCGGGTGGAACGCATCGTGGAGACCCGCCGCGAGCACGACGCCATCTACTACCGGGTCATCACCGACCACGGTTGCTTCGATCTGCGCCGCTACCGGGCGCTGGAGCCGTGGACGCTGCGCCCGTCCGTGGGGTGGGAACTGACGGCGGAACTGGAAGCGATCGAGGTGAAGCGGCCATTCTGACCATCCACAACACCTTCACCAAGCGCAAGGAACCGTTTGCCCCGCTGGAAGAGGGGACGGTACGCCTGTACGTCTGCGGCCCGAATCTCTACGGACCGGTGCATGTCGGACACGCCTTCAGCTACGCTTTCTTCGACGTGGTGCGCCGCTACCTGGAGTACCGCGGCTACCGGGTCATCCACGTGCAGAACTTCACCGACATCGAGGACCGCATCATCGAGCGGGCCGGGCGCGAGGGCCGCACCATCTTCGACATCGCCCAGGAGTACATCGACCGCTTCTTCCAGGAGATGGACGCCCTGGGCATCCGCCGGGCCCACCACTACCCGCGCGCGTCTGAGGTCATCCCCAAGATCATCGAGATCATTCAGGGCCTGATCGTCAGGGGGCACGCCTACGCCGTGGACGGCGACGTCTATTACCGCGTGACCTCCTTTCCGCGGTACGGCCATTTGAGCGGGCGCTCGCTGGACGAGATGCAGGCGGGCGCGCGCGTCGAGCCGGATCCACGCAAGGAACATCCCATGGACTTCGCGCTGTGGAAGACGGCGAAGCCTGGTGAACCCCTCTGGCCGAGCCCCTGGGGCCCGGGGCGACCGGGGTGGCACATCGAGTGCTCCGCGATGAACCTGCAGTATCTGGGGCCGCAGACGGACATCCACGGCGGCGGGGAGGACGTCATCTTCCCGCACCACGAGAACGAGATCGCGCAGTCGGAGGCGTTTACCGGAAGGGCGCCCTTCGTCCGCTCCTGGATCCACAACGCCCTGATGAAGCCACCCGTGGGAGAGGAGATGCACCGGCATCTCGGCAACTTCGTCTCCCTGCGCGAGGCGCTGGCGCAGTACGATGCGGACGCGATCCGCCTCTTCCTGCTGGGGACCCACTACCGCACCCCGCTGCGCTGGGCCGACGAGGCGGTGCAGGCGGCCGCCCGCGGCCTGGACCGTCTGCGCACGGCGCTGGCGAACGCGGAGGACGCCATCGCCCGCAGCAGCGATCAGGCGGACGGCGGCCTGACGGAGGCGGCGGCACGGGTCCGGCAGGCCTTCGAAAAAGCCATGGACGACGACTTCAACACCTCGCAGGCCCTGGCCGCGCTCTTCACGTTGGCCGGTGCGATCAATAAAATGGCCGACGCCGTCGTCAAGGGGACGGGAGAGGGGCGGGCAGGGCTGTGGGCCGCGACCGACACCCTGCGGGAACTGGCCCGCGTGCTCGGCCTCTCCCTGCCGCGGACGGGCGTGGACGCGACGCTGCGGCCGGACCTGCAGGCGCTTTTGGCCGAGGCGCGGCAGCAGGCCAAGGATCTCTTCCCCGCCGCCGCGGACGGTAGCGCGGAGGAGATCATCCAGACGCTGCTGGCAGGGCGGCAGCGGGCCCGGGAGCGGCGGGCGTATGCGCTCGCGGATCGAGTGCGCGCCCGCCTGGGGGAACTCGGGATCATCGTGGAAGACCTGCCGAACGGAGCGCGCTGGCGGCCGGCGCCGCGCCGTACGGATCCGCGGGAATCATCGGGCTAAAGGTGGGGCGGGAGCGGCCGCCCCGTCCGGGAGAGAGCGTTCTTGGGTATAGCGAGGGAAGAGCAGATCGAAGGACGGCGCCCGGTGCGCGAAGCGCTGGCCAGCGGGCGGGCGATCCGCAAGCTGCTGGTGGCACGCACCGCCCGCAGCACGCTGCAGGAGATCGTGAACCTCGCGCGCGGCCGGCAGGTGCCGGTCCAGGAGGTCGATGCCCGCTGGCTCGACAGTATCGCCCACAGCGGGTCGCACCAGGGCGTCATCGCGCTGGCCGCGGTGCGCCCTGCGGTGGACGTGGATGAGATCCTGGCCCGGGCGCGGACGCGCGGAGAGGCGCCCCTACTCGTGCTCCTCGACGGCATCCAGGATCCGCAGAACACCGGAGCGATCATCCGGGTGGCCGAGGCCGCCGGCGCGCACGGCGTCATCCTCCCGGCGCGGCGGGCCAGTGGACTCACCCCGGCGGTGGCCCGGGCCGCCGCCGGCGCGGTCGAGTACCTCCCGGTGGCGCAGGTGACGAATCTGACGCGGACGATCACCGAACTGAAACGGCAGGGCATCTGGGTGGCGGGGGCCGACCCGGCGGGAGAGGATCTCTTCGCGGCCGACCTTACGCCGCCCCTCGCCGTGGTTATCGGGAGCGAGGGACGCGGCATCTCCCGGCTGGTGCGGGAGTCGTGTGACCGCCTCGTGCGCATCCCCATGAGCGGCCAAGTGGCCTCGCTGAACGCCGCCACCGCCGCCGCCGTCGTGCTCTTTGAGATCCGTCGCCGCCTGCGGCGGAGGACGGGATGATGAAGCGCCTCCTCGCCGCGGTCGTTGTCGCCGTCCTGGTGGCCGGCCTCGGGTTCGGCCTGGCCCTCTACCGCGACGCGCTGGCCCACCGCGGCCACATCCTGCCCGGCGTCAGCATCATGGGCATTCCGCTCGGCGGTCTGACCCCCGAGCTGGCCCGGCGGCGGGTGGCGGCGGTGGTGGCGGAGCGGCTTGCCCGCACGCTGGGTATCCGTGCCGGCGGTCCCATCGTCCGTCCCACCCTTGCCGATCTGGGTGTGCGGGCCGCGGACGACGAGGCGATCAAGGCGGCGTTCGCCCTGGGCCGGGAGGCCAATCCCGTGCGGCGCCTGCAGACGCGCTGGCGGCTGCGCCAGGGCATCGACGTGCCGCTGCGGTTCGTCCAGGACGGGCAGACTCTCCGGGCGGTCGTCACCCGTCTGGCCGCGGCGGTGGCGGCCGAACCGCGCGACGCCCGCGTCACCGTCATCGACGATGAGGTGGTGATCACGGAGGCGTCGGTGGACGGCCGGACCCTGGATGTGGAGGAGACGGTCGCTCGGATCAAACGGGCGATCGCGGACGGAGCGGGGGCAATGGAGGCGGTGGTGCGCATGACCCGGCCGCGCTTCACCAGCGACGACGCCCTGACCATCACCGACCCGATCGCCCGCTACACGACCCGGTTCGTCAACATCCCCAACCGCAACCACAACATCGCCCTGGCCGCCGGCATACTGCGGGGCGTGCTCATCCTGCCGGGGGAGGTCTTGTCGTACAATCAGACGGTGGGGCCACGCACCCCGGAACTGGGCTATTTGCCCGCGCCGGTCCTGCTGAACAACATCCTGGTCCCGGGAGACGGCGGCGGAGTCTGCCAGGTCTCCTCGACCCTGTTCAACGTCGCCCTGCTGGCGGATCTCGCGATCCTGGAGCGCCACAACCACACGCGGCCGGTCGCCTACCTGCCCATCGGCCGGGACGCCACGGTCGTCTACGGCGGGCAGGACCTGCGCTTCCAGAACACCACCGCAGGACCGCTGCTGCTCTGGAGCACGGTGCGGGGGCGGCGTCTGACCATCACCCTCTACGGCCCGGCGCAGGCGGCGCGGGAGGTCGCCATCATCGTCAGCGAACGGACGGAGATCCCCCCGCCGAAACACACCGCCAGGCGCACCGATCCGGAACTGCCGGTGGGAGAGACGGTGATCGACCCGCCGCAGCCGGGGTCCCGCGTCCGCACCTACCGCGTCGTCACCCGCGACGGCGTGGAGGTGAAGCGGGAATTGATCGCGCGCAGCGTCTACACGCCGCTGCCGCGGACGATCCGCATCGGGGCGAAGCGGGCGACCGCCCCGCAGGCGGCGACCCCGTGAGGTCGACGCGGTCCGGAATCTTGCGTTGTCCGGTCGAACCTGCGCACAATGTTCTTGACGCTAGGTTGAGGCGTTCGTATACTTTTCGCAAGCGCCGCGTTGAACTGATCGCACTCTCGAGGTGCGGTAGCGGGGTGGGGGTACGCGAGTGGCATTAGCAAGACGTGAGGGCCTGACATATCCCGACATGCCCGATGAAGATCTTGTCAGGTCCGCCAAGAATGGCGACAGCCTCGCCACCGAGTTTCTGATAGGCAAGTACCGCAACTTTGTCCGCGTCAAGGCGAAAGCCTACTTCCTCATCGGGGCCGACCGGGAAGACATCATCCAGGAAGGGATGATCGGCCTCTATAAGGCCATCCGCGACTTTCGCGCGGACAAGCTCTCCAGTTTCCGGGCCTTCGCCGAACTGTGCATCACGCGACAGATCATCACGGCGATCAAGACCGCCACCCGGCAGAAGCACATCCCGCTGAATTCCTATATCTCGCTGAACAAGCCGATCTACGACGAGGACTCGGACCGCACCCTGCTGGACGTGATCAGCAGCATCAAGGTCAGCGACCCGGAGGAGCTGGTGATCAACCAGGAAGCCTCCACCACGATGCGGGAGCGCATCCGCAAGAACCTGAGCGAACTGGAACACAAAGTGCTCACGGCCTACCTGGAGGGGAAGTCCTACCAGGAGATGGCCAACGAACTCAACCGCCACGTCAAGTCCATCGACAACGCCCTCCAGCGCGTCAAGCGCAAGCTGGAGCGGAACCTCGAAGGCGAAGAAGAGTAGATCTACCGCGTCGTCTGCCCCCGCTGTCACCATATCATTCTCCTCGTGGCTCCCACCGAGGATGAACCTGTGCCGTGCCCTCGGTGCGGCGAACGGTTTGCGCCGGAAACGGAAGAGCTCGTCGACCCCGAAGACGAGTAGGCTTCAGTCGGCCCAGTGAGTGCTGGCGGGCCCGACCCCGACTACGAGTATCGCGGCCTGGTCGCCGCGACCTGGGACCTCCTCCGCGGCGACACCGCGGGCTGGCCGGACCGGGCCTTCTACTTTGACCTCATCCGCCGTGCCGGCGAGCCGCTTCTGGACGTGGGGTGCGGGACGGGACGCCTTCTGCTGGACTATCTGGATGAGGGGATCGATGTCGACGGCGTCGATGTCTCGCCCGAGATGCTCGCGCTCTGCCGGGCCAAGGCGCGACAGCGGGGGTTACAGCCCACGGTCTTCCTGCAGGCGATCGAATCCCTGGATCTGCCCCGGCGCTACCGCACGATCATCGTCCCTTCGTCCTCGTTCCAGCTCCTCACCGACCCACCGGCGGCGACCCGGGCGATGGAGCGGCTGTTCGCCCATCAGCAGCCCGGGGGCATCCTGGCCATGCCGTTCATGATCCTCTGGAAGCCGGGTGACCCGCGGGCGACGGAGTGGCGGCTGATCGTGGAGCGCGTGCGGCCGGAAGACGGCGCGGTCGTGCGCCGCTGGTCACGGGCGGACTACGACGCGGAGGGGCAACTTGAACATACGGAAGACCGCTTCGAGGTGACCCTGCGGGGCGCAGTGATCGCGGCCGAGCACCACCGGCGCTCGCCGGCCACACGGTGGTACACCCGCGCTCAGGCTGAGGCGCTTTTCGCGCAGGCCGGGTTTGTCGACCGGCGCGTGTACCACGAGTTCACCTGGCAGCCCGCCGCCGAGGGGGACGATGTGTTCACGATGCTGGGGACCAGGCCGGGCGGCGGCACGGCTCCCCCCCTAGCCGCCGATCTGAATCATCACCCGCTTCTCCGGAAACAGCCGCTCCGCCAGCGCGTGACCAAACGGCCGCCGGTAGGCGCCGGCAGCGAAGATCTCCTTCAGCTCGTCGTACGACGCGCCGTTCCGCAGGGGCGTCAAGAGATCCACTTCGTCGTCGCGCAGGAGGCAGAGGCGCAGTCGGCCGTCGGCGGTGAGGCGGAGGCGGCCGCACTTGCTGCAAAATGGCTGGCTCACGGGACTGATGAAGCCGAGCGTCCCGGCGGCGCCGCGTAACCGGTAGGTGCGGGCGGGGTCCTCGCCGGAGAGGTTGATGGCCTCCAGCGGTCCCAGCGCCGCCTCGATGCGCGCCGTCGTCTCCTCCGAGGTGACGATGCCGGCGTCGGCCGCGTCGGCGACCGCGCCGAAGGGCATCACTTCAATGAAGCGCACCTCCCAGGGCCGCTCCCGGGTGAGCCGGGCCAGCGGGACGACGTCCTCTTCGTTGAAGCCGCGGACGACGACGGCGTTGATCTTGATCGGCAGCAGGCCGACCGCCTCCGCCCGTGCGATCCCGGCCAGCACCCGCTCCACCCGCCCGCCGCGGGTGATGCGGCGGAACTTCTCCGGATCCAGCGTGTCCAGGCTGACGTTGACGCGGCGCAGCCCGGCGCGGGCCAGGTCCGCGGCCAGGTACTCCAGCAGGAGCCCATTCGTCGTCATGGAGAGGTCCCGGATCCCGGGGACGGCGCCGATCGCGCCGACGAGGTCGACCACGGCCGGGCGGACGGTGGGTTCGCCGCCGGTGAGACGGACTCTCTTCACGCCCAGCTCCGCGGCGATGCGCACCAGCAGCAGTAGCTCGTCATCCCGCAGCAGTTCCTCGGGGGGCCGGAAGTCGATCCCCTCCTCGGGCATGCAGTAGACGCACCGCAGGTTGCAGCGGTCAGTGAGGGAGATGCGCAGGTCGTTGAGTTCTCGTCCGTACTGGTCGCGCATATGTGCGAGCCGCTAGCTACACCGCCATATACATGCTATTGTAGCGACCCCACGCCGGAGTGGACAGCAGGCCCTCCACCCCCACTACCGGTCGGCCTCGAAGGCCGAGAAAGCCAATCTCCGTCGCCCCTGCGACCGCGACGGCCGGGGCGCTCCCGCTATGACGGCCACGTGGTCGAGGCCCTGCGCCGGCTCCGGGAGGCTTCTGGCTACCTGTGCGCCTCCGCCCCTTCCTGGCGCCCCTGCTGGAGGCCTTGGAGCGGTGCGGCGGTGAGAGCCTGGCGGGTTGCTAAGAGCCTGATCGCCACCGGGCTCCTCGGCAAAGGCCGCCGGAAGGTCCTGGAAACTTGTGGGAGGGAGGCCGATCGGACCGGCAGGTAACGCCACTTCTGAGGCACGGACCGGCCCTTCAGCAACAGTTCATTTTGAGGCATGACGCAGGTAGGAAATCGGGAACTTGAAGCAGCTTCCTCGATCGGCCGTACGGGTTTTGTAGCTGGCTGGACCGACCTCCCGGCAGGGGGGAATGGGCGCCAAAAGCGCCGCAGAATGGCTGAGGAAGGCTCTCGGAGGTCTTGCAGGGAGGTGAAGTCCCTCTGCATAATCCTTAGAATGACTCAATCTCCCGACCCAAAAACTCTGCTGGTGGTCTAGAGCGCCCTTACCTCGGGAAAGGGTTAGATCGGGGCTATTGTCGGAAGCGGAAGGCAGGATCTACCAGATGAAAGACGTAAAGCAGATTCGGGTACTCCTTGCGGATGATCTCGCGCTGATCCGCCACGGCATCCGCGCGCTGCTGAGTGTGGTTGAGGACGTGGAGATCGTGGGCGAGGTGGCCTCGGCCGATGATGCCGTCCGCGTCGCCCGCGAGGTTGCTCCTGACGTCATCCTGCTCGATCAGGACATGCCTGGCGACAGCCTGCAGGCCACCCGGGCGATCAAAGAGGCGATGCCCAGCGTAGAAATCATTATCATGACTGACCGTCTCGATGACGTGAAGGCTCTGCAGGCGATCGAGGCTGGGGCAACCGGCTACGTCCTGAAAGACATTCCTGTGGCCAACTTAACCGCTGCCTTGCGGGCAGTCTGCAACGGTCGGGCGTTCTTCCATCCGGAGATTACTCGGAAGATGATAGAACGCTTGGTCAGGCTGACCAAAGACCAACGGTCTAGGCTTCATCTCGAAACCGAGGGGCTGACCGCCAGAGAACTCGACATTCTCATCGAACTCGCGAAGGGCAGTACGGATCGAGAGATCGCCGCCAAGTTCGTCGTGGCTGAGGGGACTGTCAAGACCCATATTCGCCACATCCTCAGGAAGCTGGGGGTCCGAAACCGCACCGGGGCCGTCGCCTATGTGCTCCGCCGGGGCTTGATCCAGTAAGGCGGCGCGGCGTCGGCGTTCTTCCGTCTCCCCAGAACTCGGAACCCTGCGTCCTCCCATTTCCGCGGCGATGATCTATCGATCGAACATGGACATTCTATCCCCGGACATATCGACGCTCGGCATACAACTCCCTAGACTTTGAAGTAATTCAACCAGTCCGTTAACTCGGGTTCCTGCGCGTTTCGTCTTGATCGCCGGCAGCGCTGAACGCTTGCCAGCGGAGGTCCTGGCTACGTCTGGACGGCTCGAGAAGAGGTTACCGTCGGTGGGCGATCCCGTTCATCTGCATGCCAGGGTAGATCAATGCTCGCTCCCTGTGATTGTGCAGGGAAACCGGGTTGTCAGTTACCAGGGCGAGCGGTACATCGTACGAGGCTTTTACTTCGCGCGAAACCTTAATGGAAACCGAGATCTTTTCTACATTCTCCGCCTTGGAGATAGTGATTTGAGGTTCGGGAGACCGGACGGCGGGGGAAGGCGGCACCGCGGGGGGACCATGACCGCGGAGTCTTTTGGGGTCGATGCCGCGCACGAGGACTAGGAAGATCGGGCGGGAGCCCGGGAGAGCACGCGCTGTTGCCCATGACGCACGACGACGAGGAAATCGGCGGTAATAACGGTGATAAGCAGGCGTGGTACGCCGTCCAGGTCAAGCGTCACAGCGAGGCCCGGGCCGTTCGCCACCTCGCCCTCAAGGCGATTCCCAGCTTTCTTCCCTTCGTCGAAATCGTCAGGCCTGGCCGCGCGGGGCGTCTGGTCCGGCTGGAAGCGCTCTTCCCCGGCTACCTGTTCGTCCGGATGGCGCCATGGAACGTGGACCCCCGGGGGTGGCATGCGGTCCGCTGGAACCCGGGCGTGCGGTCAATCCTGGGGACTGGTGAAACCCCTGTTCCTGTGCCCGACGACGTGATAATCGCCATTCAGGACCGGGTAAATGATCTTGGTTTCATCCGTCCGGGACCTCGGTTTTCCGGCGGCTCTCGG
>CAYHPT010000016.1:0-5333 GCA_964358435.1 uncultured bacterium
TGGCCACGGCCGGCCGCGGCGTCATCCTATGGGACGGGTGGCGCAAGGTCCTCATCGGTCTGGGCTTCTCGTCGATCCTGGGGCTCCTCGGCGGGTTCGCGATCATGGTCGCGATCTCATGGATTTTCCGCCGCGTTCCCCTGGCAGTGGTGCGGCGCCCCTTCGGCCGCCTGCAGATACTCTCCGCCGCGTTCATGGGGTTCAGCCACGGCAGCAACGACGGGCAGAAGTTCATCGGCGTGTTCAGCCTGGCGCTGGTGCTCGGCGGAGTGCTGCCGGAGTTCCGCATTCCGCTCTGGGTCATCCTCCTCTGCGCCGTGACCATGGGGATCGGCACGGCCGTCGGGGGCTGGCGCATCGTGCACACGATGGGGCTGCGCCGTACCAAACTGCAACCCTCCCAGGGTTTCGCCGCCGCGACCGCGGCGGCGACGGCGATCGAGGCGGCGAGCCGCCTGGGAATCCCGATCAGCACGACCCACACGATTAACACCGCGATCATGGGCGTGGGGGCAACCCGGCGCTTGTCCGCGGTGCGCTGGGGCGTCGGGCTGGAGATCGTCACGGCCTGGATTCTGACGTTCCCGGTCTGCGCGCTGATCGCCTGGGTCACGGCCGAACTGCTGCGCTGGATTCTATGACGCCCGCTCGGCCCGCCGCTTGATCGCCCGCAGCCACATGCGGCGGAGCAACGCGCTCCCGGGGTAGATCACCCGCCAGTACCCGGCAAATCGCCGGCGCGCCGCGGCGGCGGCGACGGTGATTCGCGTCTCCGTGCGCAACCGGCAATCCCTCTCCTCCGGCTCGATAAGGAAGTTGAGTGCGGCCTTCGCGTAGCCTGGCCGGTCGAAGTCCAGAAACGCCTGCGGCCCATCGAGGTAGACTGTTCCGGCGCCCTGTGGCCGCCAGAACTGGCCGACTGTCCCGACAACGAGTTCCCGCTCAGGATCTTCAGCCAGCAACACAAACGACCCGACGGTGGCCTGCTCCCAGAGAGGCTTCACCTGAAAATGGTAGCCGGACCGCCCGATCAAACGCGCCGGCAGGGCGCGAATCCAGAAGAGCGTGCGCCAGAACGGGATCTCCGCGGGCGTCACCTCCTTGATGGCGCGAACGATCCGTGCGGGGCTGGCCCTGATGCGAATGGAGTGCTCTTCGCTGAACTGGTAGACGGGGAGGAAACGATCGAGCAGCAGCGGTGCTTCGCCTACCCCCACGCTCAGGCCAACGGCGTTACGTGGGGACCTCCTCCGCGGCAGAGCGCACCAGCTCCACACCCGCCTCTTTCAGCATCTCCAGCGCGAGGGAGTCAGGGTAGGGACCTTCGTAGACGATCCGCTTGATGCCGACGTTGAGCAGCATCTTCGCGCAGATCAGACAAGGCTGGTAGGTGACGTAGATCATCGCGTCTTTGATGGACACGCCGTGATACGCCGCCTGGATAATGGAATTCATCTCCGCATGGATGCACAAGCAGGTGTCGTGGGAGGTCCCCGAGGGCGCGTCGCCCGCGCAGCGCGCGCAACCGCCTTCGCCGCAATTCCGGATGCCGCGGGGTGTGTCGTTGTAGCCGGTAGCGAGCACCATCCGATCCTTAACAACGACCGCGCCGACCCGGCGGCGCAGGCATGTCGACCGCGTCGCCGCGAGATGCGCCATTCGAATGAAGTAGAGATCCCAGCCCGGTCGTGTGGACATGCGCAGCCCGACGTCTTTCTCGGTCACTTCGTCCCGAACAACCGGTCCCCCGCGTCCCCCAACCCTGGCACGATATACCCGTGGTCGTTCAGGTAATCGTCCACGGCCGCCGTAAAGATCTCCACGTCCGGGTGCGCGTCCTGCACCTTCTTGATGCCTTCCGGCGCGGAGATGATCGCCATCACCCGGATTGTCCGGCATCCGTGCTGCTTCAGGGTGTTGATGCACGCCACCGCCGAGCCCCCGGTGGCCAGCATGGGATCGAGCACCATCGCCTCGCGGTCGGCGATGTCTTGTGGCAGTTTGGCGTAGTAGGAGTGCGGCTCCAGGGTCTCGGGGTCCCGCCAGATCCCCACGTGGCCGACGCGCGCCG
Source organism: uncultured bacterium (assembly GCA_964358435.1). Taxonomy (GTDB): domain Bacteria; phylum Sysuimicrobiota; class Sysuimicrobiia; order Sysuimicrobiales; family Humicultoraceae; genus Humicultor. The sequence goes on from CAYHPT010000016.1 coordinate 2,072, forward strand.
TGGGGATCAGCCGACTGATGGCGCTCTCCATGGCCAGCCCCGCACGCAGGATGGGCACGATGGCGATCTCCTGCCCGGCGATGGTCCACCCGCGAGCCTTCGCCAGAGGGGTCTCTACGTCGATCTCTTTGACGGGGTGCGAGCGGGTGGCCTCGTAGGCCATGAGCATCGCCAGTTCCTCGACGAGTTCGCGGAACTCCTTGTGGCCGGTGTGTTTGTCCCGCAGGATGGTCATTTTGTGCAGGATCAGAGGGTGGTCGAAGACGTGCACTTTGCTCACGGGGGCACCTCCGGCAGGCGTACTCCCTCAAGGTTCCATTCCTAGGAGCGTCCCCCCTCCCCTCCGCCGGAACTTTCCGCGGCCTCCACAGCGCGAATTTTCTCCACCCGCCGGGCGTGCCGCCCACCTTCAAAGGACGCGTCCAGCCACACCCGGACGATGTCGACGGCCACCTCCGTCCGGGTGATCCGCGCCCCCAGCGAGAGCACGTTGGCGTCGTTGTGCTGGCGGCTGAGGCGCGCCGTGGTCACGTCGTGGCAGAGGGCGGCGCGGACGCCGCGGACCTTGTTCGCCGCCATCGCCTCCCCGTTGCCGGACCCACCGAAGATGATAGCCCGATCCGCCTCCCCGCGCGCCACCGCCCGCGCGGCCGGGACGATGAAGTCGGGATAGTCCACCGGGTCGGTGCCGTCCGTCCCGAAGTCCTGCACCTGATGCCCCCACTCCAGGAGGAGGCGCTTGACGTGCTCTTTGAGGGGAAACCCCGCGTGATCGGCGCCGAGCGCGATCTTCAGCGGAGGGCCTCCTCGATGGTCTCGCGGGGGATGGCCCCTTCGCGGACCACGCGCGGTGCATCCTGCGTCACGTCTACCACCGTGGACTCCCGGCCGTGGCGCGTGCGTCCACCGTCGAGGATCAGGTCCACCTGATCGCCCAGTTCGAAGGCCACGTGCTGCGCCGTCGCCGGGCTGGCGCTGCCGTGGATGTTTGCGCTGGTCCCGATGATGGGCATGCCGGCCAGCCGGATCAGCGAGCGCGGGATGGGGTGGTCGGGCAGGCGGACGGCGAGATTCTCTCCACCCGCCGTCACGATGGCCGAGACGTGCCGTCCTTTGCGCAAGATCAGCGTGAGGGCACCCGGCCAGAACCGCTGCATCAGGCGCCCTGCCACATCCGGCACCGCCGCCACCAGGTCGCCGAGCTGCTCCTGGTTGTCGATCAGGATCGGCAGCGGCTCACTGCGCGGCCGGCGCTTGATGTTAAAGATGCGCAGCACCGCGGCGGCGTCGTGGGCGTTGCACCCCACCCCGTAGAGGGTGTCGGTGGGATAGGCCACGAGACCGCCTTCTCTGATCAGCCGGACGGCCCGCCGCGGTGCCTCCCGGTCTTCCGTGACCCGGATGATCTGCAGCGGCCGCAGCGTCCGCCGCACGGCGGGTTCAAAGGAGAGGTGGTAGTAGGTAGATCTGGCCGGGCTCATCTTCGTTCGCCAGCGACGATGCGCGCGATCCCCTGAAGGTCGTTGACCACACGGATATGTTGGAACGTCCCCGTCCGTTCAAAGAGTTCGACCACGGCCGGGGCCTGGCCTGCCGCCACTTCCACCGCCAGCCACCCACCCGGCCGCAGCAGGCCCGGCGCCTCCGCAGCCAGACGGGCGTGGAAGGCGGTTCCACCCTCACCGGCCAGCAGGGCCATCGCCGGTTCATAGTCCCGGATCTCCCGCGGCAGCGTCTGCGCGGTCTCCGGATCGACGTAAGGCGGGTTGGAGACGATGGCGTCCACCTGCGTCCATCCCTGCTCTTGCGCCGGCACAAGCAGATCGCCCCGCACGAATGCAATGCGATCCGCCACGCCGTGCCGGGTGGCGTTCTCCGCTGCGACGGCGAAGGCGTCCAGCGACAGGTCACTGGCCAGGATCTGTACCCGCGGCAGGAATTTCGCCAGGGCGACCGCGATGGCGCCGCTGCCGGTACCCACGTCAATGATCCGCGCGGCGGGCAGGCCCCGGAGGACGGGCAGCAGGAACTCCACGAGGATCTCCGTCTCCGGGCGGGGGATCAGCACCCGCTCATCCACCAGCAGATCCAGCCCCATGAATTCGCGATGTCCGATGAGGTAGGGCACGGGCCGACCGCGGGCGCGTTCCTCCAAAAGCGCGCGGAAGCGGTCCCCGGCCGCAGCGGGGACGGCGCGCTCCCAGGCCAGGTAGAGATCGGTGCGGCTCATCCCCAGGACGTGCCGCAGCAGCACCTCGGCCTCCAGGCCGGCGGCTTCCACGCCGGTGGCGAGAAGGTGCTCCCGGCCCATCAGCCAGGTCTCGCGGACGCTCCGGGGTGGCGTGCGCGCCGCAGCGGGCGGTGTCCGGGAGGAGCTATCGCGATCAGCGGTCACAGGGCCGGCGGGGGCGGGGGGCGGGATTCTAAGACGCAACCACGGCCGCCTGGTCCGCGGCCACGAGCGCATCGATCATCTCGTCCAGATCACCGTCCAGGACGGTGGGTAGCCGGTGCAGCGAGAGCCCGATGCGGTGGTCGGTGATACGGTTCTGCGGGAAGTTGTAGGTCCGGATCTTCTCGCTGCGCTCGCCCGTCCCTACCTGGAGGCGGCGCTCCTGCGCGATGGCCTGCTGCTGCTCGCGCCGCGCCCGTTCCAGCAGGTGAGCGCGAAGGATGCGCATCGCCTTCTCCCGGTTCTGGAACTGGGAGCGCTCGTCCTGGCAGGAGACGACAATGCCGCTGGGCAGGTGGCGGATGCGGACGGCCGTCTCCACTTTGTTGACGTTCTGCCCGCCGGCGCCGCCGGCCCGGTAGGTCTCGATCCCCAGGTCGTCCGGCCGGATCTGCACGTCCACCTCTGCGGCCTCCGGCAGCACGGCCACCGTCGCCGTCGACGTGTGGATACGCCCGGACGCCTCGGTCACCGGGACGCGCTGCACCCGGTGCGCCCCGCTCTCGAACTTGAGCCGGCTGTACGCGCCTTTGCCCTTCACCGCGAAGATGATTTCTTTGAACCCGCCCAGGCCCGTTGGACTGCCCTCCAGGACCTCTGCCCGCCACCCGTGGCGCTCCGCGTAGCGGCCGTACATGCGGAAGAGTTCACCGGCGAAGAGCGCCGCCTCGTCGCCGCCCGCGCCGGCGCGGATTTCCATAATGATGTCCCGCTGGTCGTACGGATGGGCCGGTGCCAGGATCTCCCGCAGGCGCTCCTCCCAAGAGGCCGTCTCCCGGCGCAGCCGCGCCACCTCCGCGGTGGCCCTCG
>CAYHPT010000016.1:5343-7535 GCA_964358435.1 uncultured bacterium
GCCGGGCATTGGCCCGGCCACCGCGGTGGCCATCGCCCGCACTTCCGCCTCGGCCTCCTCGCGCGCCATGGCCTCGGCCTCCTCCGTCTCCCGCCGCGCACGCTGGAGGTCACGGTAGAGAGACACCGTCTCGGCCAGGTCGGCGTGCTCCTTGGCCACGCGCTGATACCTGTCCCGGTCGCCGAAGGTCGCCGGATCGGCGAGCAGGCGGGTCAGCTCCTCGTAGCGGGCCTCGAGGGCATCCAGTTTGTCCAGCACAGGCTGTTCCAGCATTCCGGCTCGATTATAGCAATCGGGAGTGCAGACGCCGCGCGGCTAGGGCTTGCCCGGGACTTCGTGGTGCAGGCGGCAGCGCGCCTCGTAGGCCTCTTTCGCGCCGACCAGGATGACCGGGGCGTCGTAGGACGCGGGGCGCCTCTCCACCAGTCGCTGCGTCCGATGGGCGGGGCTGCCGCAGACGATGCACACCGCCTCGAGTTTCGTAATGCGGTCCGCCTGGGCCAGGAGACGCGGCATCGGGCCGAAGGGTTCGCCGCGGAAGTCGGTATCGAGACCGGCCAGAATGACCCGCAGGCCCCGCGCCACCATGCGCTCCGCGACGCGGGCAATCCCCTCGTCCATGAACTGCACCTCATCCACGGCGACCACTTCGACCGGCGGAGCGAGGCGCGCCTCCAGCTCGGCGCTGCTGCCGATGGGGATCGCCGCCAGCGCCCCGCCGTCGTGCGAGCGGACCTGATTCTCCCCATAGCGGGTGTCCAGCGCGTGGGAAAAGACCTGCACTACCTGACGGGCAATCTGGGCCCGCCGCACGCGGCGGATCAACTCCTCGCTCTTACCGGAGAACATCGGGCCGGCGATGATTTCCAGCGTGCCGGGGCGGACGATCATTTGCCCGGCCCTCTCCCCCCGTCGAGAAAAGCAGAACGGCAGAGAATCCGCTCTGCCGTCCACATCCTCACTCTGCCGAACCGGCGGACCTGCCTCGTCACGTCACGCGGTGCCGCCCGCCTCCACCTTGAGGCCGTACTTCTTGGCAAACTTCTGCACGCGCCCCTCGGCGTCCACAAACTTGCGCGTCCCGGTGTAGAAGGGATGGCAGCGGGAACAGATCTCCACACGGATCGACTCCTTGGTCGACCCGGTGACGAAAGTCTCGCCACATGCGCACGTCACCGTGGCCTGGTAGTAGGTCGGATGAATGCTCTTCTTCATGGTGCGGCCTCTCCGCCGCTGCCCGCAAAGTGCGGAGACAGGCAGCGCAAAATCCGTCGAATTATACCACAGATTCCCGGAAGGGCGAGGGGGCCGTTAGCGCAGGTACGGGAGCGGGTTGACCGCCCGCCCGTTGATCCTCACCTCGAAGTGTAGATGCGATCCCGTGCACCGGCCCGTGCACCCCACCAGGGCGATCACGTCGCCCTGCTCCACCACCTGGCCGGTGCGCGCCACCAGCCTGGAGGCGTGGCCGTAGAGCGTCGTCAGCCCGCCGCCGTGGGCGATGATCACGGCGCGGCCGTAGCCGTAGTACCACCCGGCGAAAGCGACCCGTCCCGCGCGCGCCGCGTAGATCGGCGTCCCCCGGGGGGAAGCGAGATCGATCCCGTCGTGGTGTCGGCGGTAGCGCCACCCGTAGCGAGACGTAATCACCCCACGGGCGGGCCAGCTCAAGGTAGTGCGCCCCGTGGGCGTCGGGCGGGAGGCGGCCGGCGCGGTCCGCACGCGCGGTGCGGTCCTCTTCCCCACCGGTACCACCAGCCGCTGGCCCAAGCGCAGCCGGTGCGCCGACGGCAGGGCGTTGGCCGCCACGATGGCGTCGACCGTGGTGTTGTAGCGCAGGGCTAGGGCGAAGAGCGTGTCGCCGTTCTGCACCGCGTAGGTGATGGTCGCGGCCCGCCGCGGAGCCGGGTTCGCCACGGCGCGCGCGGTAGCGGTCGCCCCCACCGGCATGATTAGTTTCTGTCCGATCCGCAGCACGTGCGCCGACGGCAGAGCGTTGGCCGCCGCGATGGCCTCGATCGTGGTGTTGTAGCGGCGGGCCAGCGCGAAGAGCGTGTCGCCCTCGGCGACTTCGTGGCGGATCTGCGCGGCGATGTGCGCGGAGTAGATGCGGCGCGCCGCCTCCCGCGCCAGCGGACGCGGCCGTGCCGCCGCAGGTGCGACCGCTGCGGCGGCGCCGACGGGAGCGCTGC
>CAYHPT010000016.1:7545-10684 GCA_964358435.1 uncultured bacterium
TGGGGGTACGGGTGGGGGGGGGCCGAGGGTTGGGCTGGGGGGGGGGTGCTGAAATAACGCATCCAGCCCCGGGATGTGGGGGTGGGGGCGGGCCCCGACCGCGGCTTGCACGGTGCCGGGGGCCGGCACGTCGACAAAGGGACGGGACGCCGCTGGGAATGGAGCGGAAATGGCCTGAGGCAGCGGGACCAGCAGCGCGATGAGGAGGAATGCCGGGATTACGCGATTGCCCATCTCCCCCGTCCAGGAAAGGGCATCAGAAAACGCAATCGTGAAACCTGCTGAGAACTCCGGCCGCCTGCGGTGAACCCGAACGTGCGAGATCGGGCAGACCGCCGGGATGGACTTCAGAGAGCGCCTCTTCCCGCGACTCGATTCGACACTTGCGGCCTCAATCCTTCAAAAATCCGCCGCCTTCTCCATCCAAAGAAAAATCCCCGAACTGGAGTTCGTGGGATCGAACTGCGCGCAAAGTTTCGCCGTTTTTCTCGCCCGCACTCGCGATTTCGCCGCCTTACGTGCCGACGGCGTCCTCTTCGGCACTCTTGACGATCGAGCGGAGGAAGCCGGCGTTGTTGGGCGTCCGGCGCAGCCGGTCCAGGATGAGTTCGGTTATGGCCACCGTGTCCAACTGCTCCAGACTCTTGCGCAGCACCCAGACCTTGCGCAGCTCCTCGTCGGTGAGCAGCAGCTCCTCGCGCCGCGTCCCGGAGGCCTTGATGTCGATGGCCGGGAACGTGCGGCGCTCCTGCAGCTTGCGGTTCAGGTGCAGCTCCATGTTGCCGGTGCCCTTGAACTCTTCGTAGATCACGTCGTCCATCCGGCTGCCGGTGTCGACCAGGGCGGTGGCGACGATGGTCAGGCTGCCGCCCTCTTCGATCTTCCGCGCCGCGCCGAAGAAGCGCTTCGGCCGGTGCAGCGCCGCCGGGTCCAGACCGCCGGAGAGCGTGCGGCCTGACGGCGGGATGACCAGGTTGTTGGCGCGGGAAAAGCGCGTCAGGCTGTCCAGCAGGACGACGACGTCGCGGCCACCCTCCACCAGGCGCTTCGCCCGATCCAGCACCAGGTCGGCCACCTGGATGTGCTCCTCCGGCGGCCGGTCGAAGGTGCTGGCAATCACCTCCGCCTCTACCGAGCGGCGCATGTCCGTGACCTCCTCCGGCCGCTCGTCCAACAGGAGGACCATCAGGTAGATCTCGGAGTGATTCTGCACGGTAGCCTGGCCGATCTTCTTCAGCAGCGTCGTTTTGCCGGCCTTCGGCGAGGAGACGATCATCGCCCGCTGCCCTTTGCCGATGGGGGCGAAGAGATCGACCACGCGCACGGTCAGGTCCCCGTCCGGCGTCTCCAGCCTGATGCGCTCGTGGGGGAAGACCGGCGTCAGTTTCTCGAAGTCCGGCCGGTTGCGCGCCTGCTCCGGATCGAGCCCGTTGACGACCTCCACCCGCAGCAGGGCGAAGTACTTCTCGTTGTCCTTCGGCGGGCGAACCTGGCCCAGCACCTCGTCGCCCACGCGCAGCCCAAAGCGCTTGATCTGCGAGGGGGAGACGTAGATGTCCTCCGGCCCGGGCAGGTAGCCGCTCGTGCGCAGGAAGCCGTACCCCTCGGCCATGATCTCCAGGATGCCCGAGCGGAACATCAGCCCTTCCCGTTCCGTCTGGGCCTGCAGGATGCGCATGATCAGTTCCTGCTTACGGTAGCGCCGCAGGTTGGCGATGTTCAGTTCTTTGCCAAGGTCCTGCAGTTCGGAGAGGGTCTTCTCTTGCAGATCAGCGATGGCGAGCACGTGTCATCACACCCTGGCTTTGTGTTTTTCGAGTTCCGCCTGCAGCTTCGCAGCATCCGCCAGGAAGCGCTCCTGGCCGACGTCGGTGAGCGTGTGCTTGAAGAGCTGTTCGAGAACCTTGAAAGGCATCGTGGCGACGTGCGCTCCGCACAAAGCCGCGGCGGTGACGTGCAGCGGGTGACGCAGGCTGGAAGCCAGCACCTGAGTCTCGAAGCCGTAGGTGCGCACGATCTGCACCGCGTCCCGCACGACCTGCATGCCGTCGTGCCCGATGTCGTCCAGCCGCCCGACGAAGGGGCTGACGAAGGTGGCCCCCGCCTTGGACGCCAGCAGCGCCTGATTGGCGGAGAAGGTCAGGGTGACGTTGACGGGAATCCCCCGCTCCCGCAGCCGGCGGCAGGCCTGCAGGCCATGGGGAGTCATCGGCACTTTGATCACGACGTTGGGGGCCCAGGTGGCGTACTCGATCCCCTGACGCACCATCTCGTCGGCGTCGTTGGTGACGGTCTCCACGGAGATCGGTCCTTTGACCATCTTGGTGATCTCCAGGATCTGCGCTTTGTGCTCGCGGCCTTCCTTGACCACCAACGTGGGGTTGGTCGTCACCCCGTCGCAGAGCCCCCAGGCCACCGCCTGGCGGATCTCCTCCAGGTTGGCCGTGTCCAGGAAGAACTTCATCGCCCGTCCCCCCGCGTGAGTGTCACGGTCCCGTGGCTTCGATGTAGACCACGTCCCCGACGTCGCTTTCCTTCAGGAACTGAATGATGTCCCCCGGACGCAGGGCGCTGAGCGGCACGAAGCGGTCGTTGCGGTAGACCGCATGGACCGCGGCGACGCGGAACGTCCGCACCGCTTTCTTCTCGTCCTCGATCGTGATCGTCGGCGGGCGGCTCCCCTGCGCCCCGCGGAAGATGCCCTTCTGGAAGTCATACTTCTTCAGCAGGGTCATCAGTACGTCAAGCGCGACGGCGGCGTCGGCGCGCGTGGCCCCCTGCGCCGGCTTGAACGCGCCGTCGATCAGCGGAATCATCTTCCGCTCGATGGCCACGGCCACGCTGCCCCGCGCCCAGTCCAGCACCGCGGCGTTGTCCGAGACCGGCAGGGTCGTCTTCGCCCGGGCGAAAGCCTCCGCGTCGAGGCCCGACGCGCTTTTGAGGACGACTTCCGGCACGGACTCGAGTGCGGCCGAAAGGACTTCAAGCGCCGGGCGCGCGTGACGCCAGGAACGCGCGGTCGGGAAGACACGCTTCCTGAATTCCAGTTCATACAAACCCGCCAGCCCGGGGGGCAGACGTGCGACCTCATCGAGGGAATAGCCGTTTTCCACCTGCAATCCTCGCAGAACCTGTACGG
>CAYHPT010000017.1:0-10605 GCA_964358435.1 uncultured bacterium
GGGGGGGGTCCCATCTCGCGGGGGGGGGGGGGGGGGGGGTTGGTTTTTCGCGCCGTGTTCGGGGGCAGTTTTACGGGGCCCGCCACTCTGCTGGAGGAAAGCCGCTCCCTGATGGCGCTGCGGCGCGGCAGCGGCGAGTATGCCCGGACATTGGTGGAACTGGCCCGCACGGCTGCCCGGATGGGACGCCGCGAGGAGGCGCGGCGGCTGATGGAAGAGAGCCTGGCGATCTACCGTCGCCTGGAGGCGCTGCCGCTGGTCCAGGTGACGCAGCAAGTAGCACGGGAGCTCAAGGTGAAGGAGGAGGGTGGAGATGGCAGCTGAGTGGGAAAAGGTCCTGGAGAAGTACAGGGCGCCGGATAAGGAAGCCCGCGGATGGGCGTTGATCCGGGCGAAAGGTACGCCGCCGGACGCTCTCGACAGACTCGTGAGCCTGGCCCGCGCCCGTCAGTGGGCGGGAACCGGTTGGACAATCAGGCGGATCGACGTCGTCGAGCATGTGAAAGTTGAGGAAACCAACGGCCCTTCGTACACGCTCTTCGTGGCCGTCAAGGGGCCCACGGATCGAGACGTGGACAACGCGTTTGATGCAATCAAAACGATCCTCCACACGAGCTCACCCGAGGTGGACAGGTATCGGGCGCGGAACTCTCTGGAGATTGACTGGTAGCGCGCGGCGGGGAGACTACTCGCCGGCCAGGTCGACGGCAATCCCGAAGGGATCGGTGACGCTCAGGGCGCCGTCCGCCTTCGCGAAGGGCACACCGCGCGCGGTCAGGTGCTGTTCCAGGGCCGGGAGCGCGGCGGCCGGGATGCGCCAGCCGTAGCGCAGAAGGCCCGGCGCGTCGGGCGGAGCGGGGCGGCGCGATCCCCAGGTGTTCAGACCGAGGTGATGGTGGTAATCCCCGGCCGCGAGGAAGAAGGCGCCCGGATAACTGCGCTGCGTCACGTTCAGGCCCAGGGCGCCGGCATAGAAGGTCTCCCCGACCTCCAGGTCGTGCACGCTGAGGTGCATGTGCCCCAGGATCGTGGCCGGGTGCAGTGGGGCGGCGGCGGGTGCCGTGGCGAGCAGCCCCTTGATGTCCACCGGCTCGGTCACCATGGCGACACCCTCGCGCGCCCGCGGCCACTCCCCTCTGGGACGGTCGCGGGCGAGTTCAATGCCGTTTCCCTCCGGGTCTCGGAGGTAGAGGGCCTCGGAGACGCCGTGATCGCCCGCGCCGTCCAGCGGCCAGCCCGCTTCCTGCAGGCGCCGCAGGATCGCCGCCAGCGCCGGACGGTCGGGGAGGAGGAGGGCGAAGTGGTAGAGACCGACAGAGCGGGGCGGGCGGCGAGGCGCTTCCGGGTCCACCTCCAGCGCCAGGCTGAGGGCGCCTCCCTCAGGGCGGAGGCGAAGAACGTTCTCCTGCGCCTCGACCTGCAGGCCGAGCACGTCCCGGTAGAAGCGCAGTGCCGCCGCCCGGTCGTGGACGCGCAGGGCTAGGCCGGTCAGGCCCGCCTCGGCGGGCATCTGAAAGGTCACCTGGTTCCCTCCTTCCGCCTATCCTATCATCACGGGGACGGCAGTCGAGCGGCCGTGACGTCCAGGGGGAGGAGCAATGGGTCAGGAAGCGACGCCTTGGTCTTCCGCGGCGACGTGCGGCTGGTCATCCCGTTCACGGAGATCGCCGCCGTCACGGCGGTCCGGGGCGCGCTGCGCGTGACGTTCTCCGGCGGCACCGCCGCCTTCCAGCTGGGGCCGCTGGCCGAGCGGTGGGCCGAGCGGATCCGCTCGGCCAAGAGCCTCGTCGATAGGTTGGGGTGAAACCGGGGGCGCGCGTCGCCGTGCTCGGCGTGGCCGATGCGGCCTTTCAGCGGCAGTTGCGTGACCGCACCACAGACATCGCCTCCGGCCGGCCGCGCGCGAAGTCGGATCTCATTTTCCTGCTGGCCGAGCGTAAGGACGCGCTGCGGCGGCTGCGCCCGCTGCGCGCCCGGCTGAAACCCGATGGGGCGATCTGGGTGGTCGCGCCGAAGGGCCGGGCCGAGGTCCGCGAGGCCGACGTCCTGGCGGCGGGGAAGCCGGCGGGACTGGTGGATGTCAAAGTGGTCGCATTCTCCCAGACCCACACCGCGCACAAGTTCGTCATCCCGCGCGCGCAGCGTTGAGCAGACGGCGGCAGCGGCAGCGGCGGCGGTCCCACACCGGAGACACACGTTACACGCCTGTGACGCGGGTACGCTATGTGCAGGGAGGAGGTGAAGACGGATGAACCGATTTGCGGTAATGGCAGTCCTGGTCGGACTGCTGGTCTTCGGATTCGCGCAGGTGAATTACGCGCAGTACGATTACAATCAGCCCAAGGCGCAGTCTGGCGACGTGAAGACGCAGATCCAGACGGCGGTCACTCACGCCGGGTTTGCTGCCGACGGCACCAGCGCGGCCTACGTGCAGCAGCACCTGGGCCACGCCCTGAACTGTATCGAAGGGAAGGGCGGCAAGAACTTCAACGCCTCTTGGGGCAACGTCTGCGAGGGGCAGGGCAGCGGGATCCTGACCGACCTGAAGGGAGCATCCGGTAGCGCAGCGGTTATGCCGCTCGTCGAGCACGCCGATGGCCTGGCGGTCACCGGGGTGAAGAGCCGTGACCTGACCACGGCCCGGCTGGCGGCGAAGGGCATCCAGGCTCTGCTGAGAGTTGTCGCCGAGAACGTGAAGTAGCGCTCTGCCGGGGCCTCAGTACCGCGTCGGCCCACGGGCGAGCACGACGATGCCCGAGGGGTCGACCGTGAAGCGGCGCGCGTCCTGCGCGGGATCGTAGCCGATGGTCAGGCCGCTCTCAATGATGTTGTACCGGTCGGCGATCACCCGCCGCAGGCGCGCGCCCTGCTGCACCACCGTGTGATCCATCACCAGCGAGTCCTCGATCAACGCGCCGGGCTCTATCCGCACGCTCCGGCCGAGGATCGACCGGCGCACCACGGCCTGTTCTACATGTGAGCCCTCGCCGATCAGCACGTCTTCAACCTCGCCGCCGATAATGCGCGCGGAGGGGCCGGGGTAGGCGCCGGTGAGGATGGGCCAGCGGGAGTTGTCCAGGTTCAGCCGGGGCGCCGGCCCCAGCAGGTCCATGTTTGCGTCCCAGTAGGCGGCGATGGAGCCCACGTCCCGCCAGTAGCCCTCCTCCTCGTACGGGTGCACGCCGGGGACCTTGTTCCCCACGAACGGATAGGCGTAGACCTTCGACCGGGGCACGAGTTCCGGGATGATCGTCCGTCCGAAGTCGTGGTCGGTGCTGCGCTGCGCGTCGTCCAGCAACGCCTCCACCAGCGCCTCCCGGGTGAACAGGTAGCTGCCCATGGAGGAGAGCGCCCGCGTACGGTCGCCGGGCATGGGCACGGGGCGGGGCGGTTTCTCCGCAAAACTGACGATGCGGTTGTCGCGGTCCACCTCGATGATCCCAAAGCCCGCGGCGCGGTCGATCGGCACCGGCAGCGCCGCCACCGTGACGCCGGCCTCCCGCTCCAGGTGGAAGGCGAGCATCTGCCCGACGTCCATGCGGTAGATGTGATCCGCGCCGAAGATGGCCACGATGTCCGGGTGGAAGTCGCGCAGCAGGTTGAGGTTCTGGTAGACGGCGTCTGCCGTGCCCTGATACCAGATCTCGCTACGGCGCATCTGCGGCGGCACCGTGATGACGAAGTGATCCGGCAGCGTCCCCAGTCGCCAGCCGTGGCGCAGGTGTTCGATCAGCGACTGTGCCTTGTACTGGACGAGGACGTACAGCGCGTAGATCCCCGAGTTCACGAAGTTGCTGAGGACGAAGTCCACGATGCGGTACTTACCGCCGAAGGGCACCGCGGGCTTGCTGCGGTCGCGGGTAAGCGGGAAGAGCCGCTCGCCTTTACCGCCGGCGAGGATGAAGGCCAGCACGCGGGCTTGGGTCACGTCGCCTCCCGGGGATCTACCGCAATTCCCTTAGCCAGAGCATACTACACTCGTGGACGCGCTCGAGGTGCGGAGTGCGCGGCCCCCTGGCCGCAGCCGGGGGACGGTCTGGCTGGTGGCGCTGGCGGTCGCCTTGCCGGTTGTGGCCCTGCTGGCCTACGGGTTCACGCGGAACCCGCGGGCCCTGCCGTCGCCACTGCTCGGCCGCCCCGCGCCGGTCTTCCGAATCGGGGGGTTTGACGGCGGGGTCATCGATACCGCTGCGCTGCGCGGCCGCATCCTGGTCGTCAACTTCTGGGCCTCCTGGTGTTATCCGGCCTGCTATGAGGAAGCGCCCCGCCTGCAGCGCGTTTGGGAGCAGTACCGCGACCGTGGCGTGGTGGTCATCGGGGTGAACATCCAGGATCGCGAAGGTCCCGCCCGCGAGTTCATCCGCCGTTTCGAGCAGACGTTCCCCAACGGGATGGACCAGACGGGGCGGGTGAGCATCGACTTCGGTGTCTACGGCGTCCCCGAGACGTTCGTCATCGATGCGGAGGGGCGCATTGTCGGCAAACACGACGGCGCGGTAACGGAGGAGTGGCTGCGCTCGCACCTGGACCGGCTGAGCTCACCACGGCGCACGACTCCCTAAAGGCCGTGCCTGTGCCGCTTGACCCGACGCCCCATCCCCCGAATCTGGGGCCGGATTCCGGCTTCCTCTCTGATTTGCAGGCCGAGGCACAGGCTGACAGCCGCGAGTGCGTCGTGGGGGCCCTCATCCTGAATGCCGCCGGCCGTGTGTTCGTGCAGAAGCGGTCGTCCGCTCGCCAGTTGTTTCCCGGTTGCTGGGACCTCGTCGGTGGACACGTCGAGCCGGGGGAGACACTCTATCAGGCCCTCGCGCGGGAGATTCAAGAGGAGACAGGGTGGGCATTGTCGAGAATCCTTAATATCGTGGCCGTGGTCGATTGGGAGACCACCATGGGTGCGAGGGTTATCCAGAAGCGAGAATTCGACTTTCTGGTCGACGTGCGGGGCGAGCTCGATCGTCCGCGATTGCAGACGGACAAGGTCACGGAGCATCGCTGGATCGGGATAGATGACATAGAGATACTGAAGGAGAACCGTGCCGCTCTTGACGTTGATATCGAGGAGTTAGTGAGGCGTGCTCGCGCGAGACTGGGCTCTCGCCGGGGACGACTATCTGCTCCGATCCTCCGGGGCGTCAGCCTCTGTGCTGGCCGGTCGGACCCTGCGCCGGATGAACCTCGCTGCGGCGGCAAGCCCCATCACGAGGACCACGGCGGGCGCGGCCCAGAGAATCCAGCCCAGACCCTGGCGCGGCGGGTCCAGCAGAATCCACTCCCCGTAGCGGCTGACGAAGTAGGCCACGATCGCCTCCGGCGATTCCCCCTCCTCCAGTTTCGTCCGGATAAGCGCGCGCATCTGCGCCGCGAGTTCCGAGGGGGAGTCGGCGACGCTCTCGTTCTGGCAGACGGGGCAGCGGAGGCGGGAGGCGATGGCCCGCACCTCCTCATCCAGCGCGGCGGACTGCGCGAGCACGGGGGCTGGCGAGGCGGCCGCCACGCCCGCCGCCACCAGCACGATGACCGCGCAGAGGCCCGCTAGCCGCGCCGTCCCGGCCATATGCTGATCAACCCCGCCAGCGCCATCAGCAGCCCGCCCGTCCAGATCCAGGGCACCAGGGGATTGGTGATCGCTTTGAGCACGACCGACCCGTCCGGCCCCACGGCCAGCAGCACCAGGTACAGGTCGCCGCGCCAGGTGGAGCGCACCGCCGGCGTAGGGATCGGCGTGCGCTGCTGAGGGTAGAGGCGTTCGGACGGGTACAGGGTGGCAATGGCCGGTACCGCCGCCGCCGGCCGCGAGGGTGCCGCCTCCAGGGCCTTCGGCGGTAGAATCGACACCGCCGCGGCGACAACCAGCTTGTCCGGGTGCCGGCTCAGAGCGGCGCCGTCATAGCGCAGGAGGTAGCCGGGAACGGTGAAGGTCTCGCCCCGACTCACGGTATGGTCGCTCTCGGTACGGTATACGGAGGACGCCGTCACGCCCGCGAGGGCCAGCGCCAGCCCCAGATGCGCCAGGTAGCCGGCGTAGCGCCGCCGGTTGGCGGAGAAGAGCGCGACGAGCGCCAGAGGATAGGGTCGGCCCTCGGCGCGTCCCAGGGCGCGGGCTCCCCGGTGGAACTCGGCCAGCTGCGCTGCGGCCGCAAAGGCGATCACGGCCAGCGCTCCCAGCGTGAGACCGTGCACACCCGATGCGCCCAGCACCACGACGAGTGCCGCGCTGAGCAGCCCCGGCCCGACAAACCGGCGCAGGGCGCCGCGCGGCGGGGGGCCCCAGGGGAGGAGTGTCGCGGTGGCCATCAGGATCAGCAGGGCCATGGCCAGCGGCACGGTCAGCCGGTTGAAGAAGGGCGGGCCGACGGTAAGTTTGACCCCGGCCACCGCCTCCGCCAGCAGCGGGAAGGTCGTCCCGATAAAGATGGTGGCGGCGATCGCCAACAACACCACGTTGTTCAGCAGAAAGAGGCTCTCCCGGCTGACGTAGGCGGGGAGGCTGCCCGTATCCCGCACCTCGTCCCAGCGCAGCAGCAGGACGGCCACGGAAAACACGAGCACCGCGCCGATAAAGAGAAGGAAGAGCGGGCCGATCAGCGACTGTGTGAAGTCGTGGACCGAGCCGAGAATCCCGCTGCGTGTGAGGAATGTACCGAAGATCGTGAGGAGGAAGGTGACGATGATGAGCGCGTGATTCCACAGACGGAGGAGCCGCCGCCGCTCCTGTACCATCACCGAATGCAGGAAGGCCGTGGCCACCAGCCAGGGCATGAAGGCCGCGTTCTCGACGGGATCCCAGGCCCAGTAGCCGCCCCAGCCCAGGACCTCGTAGGACCACCACGCGCCGAGGATGATCCCGGCGCCGAGGAAAGACCACGCCGCCACCGTCCAGCGCCGCGTGACGGTCATCCATTCGTCCCGCAGCGTGCGCGAGAGCAGCGCGGCCACCGCGAAGGCGTAAGGCACGGAGAAGCCGACGTAGCCCAGGTAGAGGAAGGGCGGGTGGACGGCCATCAGCGGGTGATTCGCCAGCAGGGGATTGAGCCCGCGCCCGTCCGGGGGAGCGGGGGAGAGGCGGCCGAAGGGATTGGCCGGGCCGAGCATCAGCAGCAAGAAGAAAGAGGTGATGCCTAGCAGGACCGCCAGCGCCAGCGGCACCGTCTCCTGGTGGCGGCCGCGGTAGCGCACGGCCACGAGCGCCGCGTACCCAGCCAGCACCCAGGCCCACAGGAGGATCGAACCCTCGAGGGCGCCCCACAGGCCGATAATCCGGAACAGCAGCGGCGTGGCGCGGTTGATGTTTGCGGCGACGTAGCGGACAGAGAAGTCGAAGCCGATCAACGCGACCTCGAGGGCGACCACTGCCGCGGTCACGGCGACAAAGAGGGCGATCACCGCCCGATGTCCCCGGTCGATCAGGCGCTGGTCCGCCCGCGCGCGCCCCCGCAGCAGAAAGATCAGGCCGGCCAGAGCCGAGGCCGCGGCGGCGGTGATAGCGGCGGAGCCGAGGATTGAGATCATCGGGGAACCAGGGCGATCGCGACGCCGGCCCGGCTACGGCCGGGGCGTGGGCGGCGCGTACTCCTCCGAGTGCTTGACGATGATCGAGCGCGCCCGGACCACTCCGGCCGGGTCCCAGGTCCCCTCGACGATGGCGCCCTGGCCCTCGGTGAACAGGCCCGGAGGGGCGCCGTGGTACTGTACGGCGACCGTGGCCGAGCCGTCGGTGAGGCGGAAGCGCAGCTCCTGCGTCGCCGGGTCCCAGGTCTTTGAGCCCGGCACGACCTGCCCGCCGACGCGGATCATTTTCTCCCGTGCGTGCTCCGCCTGGGCCAGAAGTTCGCTGGGGGTGATGTAGTAGACGACCGCGCCGCGGATCCCCCCGATGATCACGTAGATGAGCGCCGCCACGACGACGACGGCGGCGATGAGCAGGCGGGTCCGCCTCATCATCGGACGGTCAGCGCCTCGGTCCCGCCCGACGGCTGCTCCTGCGCGCGCAGATCGGCCTCCGCTTTGCGCAGGCGGCGGCGCACGCGTTGCAGGTAGATCACGATCCCTGCGCCGACCACTGTGTAGGCGAGAGCGATGGCGACGGCCGGCGTCATGACTCCGCGCTCGCGGCGGCCCGGGCCGCCTCCAACCGCTCCAGACGGACGCGCTGCAGGAGCAGGTACAGATAGAGCAGAGCGAAGGCGAGCAGGTTGATCATCAACGCGGTGACCATAGGCGGTGCCATTTTGATGTCCCCGCGGACGATCGAGGCGGGCTGGTGGAGTGTCCGGAACCAGACGACGGAGTAGTGGATGATCGGGACGGCCAGCGCTCCGATGATGCCGATAACGGCGGCCAGGCGCGCCCCGCGCCGCCGGTCTTCCGCGAGTTCGCGCACCAGCAGGTAGCCCACGAAGATCAGGAAGAGGATGGCGGTGGTGACCAGGCGCGCGTCCCACGTCCACCAGGTCCCCCACACCGGTTTCCCCCAGATCATTCCGCCGGCCAGGGCCAGCGCAGTGAACAGGGTCGCCAGTTCTCCCGCGCTGTGCGCCACGTGATCGTAGATCTCCCGCCCGCGCCACAGGTAGAGGATGCTGGCAAGGAAGACAGTGCCGACGGCGAGATACGCGACGAAGGCGCTGGGCACGTGCACGTACATGATCCGCACGTAGTCGCCCTGGAAGGCGTCCGGGGGCGAGGCCACGAGCCCGACATAGAGCCCTGCCGCCAGAAAGATCACGGCGGCACCGCCGACCAGCGACGGAAGTGACCTCATACCTCCTCCATGACCACGTCGTAGAGAATAGGTGCGACCAGCAGAAACAGGATATCAAAGACGGCAAGCACGCCGAGCCAGAGCCCGCCGCCCGGCGCGCCGGTGAGCACCGTCTCCGTCAGCCGCACGCCGCCCAGCACCACCGGCAGGGCGACAGGGAGGAGAAGCAGCGGCATGAGCAGCTCCCGGCCGCGAATGTGGATAACCAGCGCGGCGAAGAGCGTGCCCACCGCGGACAGGCCGACGATGCCGAGTACGCCGACGCCGAAGAGCGCGGGGAGTTTCGACCACAGGTCCACGTTGAAGAGCACGCCGAGGGTGACCAGGAGCAGCGCGAGCAGAACGGTGAGCAGGACGGTCAGCGCGGCCCCCTTCCCCCAGTAGAGGTGTTCGCGACTGCCCGGATAGAGCAGCAGCGTCTCGAGGGCCTGCTGTTCCACTTCTGCCTGCGTCGGCCGGGCCACGCCCAGCATCGCCGCCAGGGCCAGGGCGACCCAGAGGATCGCCGGCGCGCGGGGCGGCTCGGCGCCCAACGCGAAGCCCAGCAGCAGGACGATCAGCAGGGCGAGCACGGCCATCGCGGTGATGGTCTCCCGACCGCGCCACTCCAGCAGCAGGTCCTTCCGCGCCAGCGCGACGGTGCGCCGCCAGGCGCTCATGTCCGGCCTCCGGCCAGCGCGCGCAGCCGAGGCGCGGAGACCTCCGCGGCGGCCGCCGCTTCCACCTGCCGGCCGCGGGCCAGGCCGATCACCACGTCGGCCAGGTGCAGCCCGCGCTCCCACTCGTGCGTGGCCAGGACGGCGCACCCGCCGGCCGATTTCACCTCGGCCACGAGCGCGTCCACCAGGAGGGTGCCCTCAGCGTCGAGGCCGCTGAACGGATCGTCCAGCAGCAGCAGCCGCGGGGCGAGCATCCACGCCCGGGCCAGCGCGAGCCGCCGCTTCATCCCGTGGCTGAAGGTGCGCACCGGATTGTCCCCGACCGGGGAGAGGCCGACCCGTTCGAGGAGGGCGTCCGCCTGATCGGGCCGCCCGCTCATCGCGGCGGCAAAGGCGAGGTTCTCTCTGGCCGTGAGGCCTTCGTACATCCCGTGGGCAGTGCCGACGTACGTGGTAATCCGCCGCACGGCGTCGGCGTCGCGCACCAGATCGTGTCCGAAGACGGTCGCCCGGCCGGCGGACGGCCGCAGAGACGTGGCCAGCAGGCGGAGCAGCGTGGTCTTCCCCGCGCCGTTCGGTCCCACGACCAGCAGGACCGACGCCGCGGGGAGGCTCAGCGATAGGTCACGGAGGGCAACGTGGAGGTCAAAACGCCGGGTGAGTCCCTGCGTCTGTACCGCGATTGGCAGCATGGGTCGCCTGAAGTGGATTCGCGGGACGTGGAACGGTCTCCTAGCCCTGAGGGTTGACCTGCCGGGTTTGCCGTAACGCCGTCAGGATCTGGTCGTGCAGGCGGAGGCGCACCGGCTCGGCGTCGCTCGTCCGTGTCCAGGCCCACAGCTCCACCTTCACCGTCCAGTCGTTGACTTCCATGATCTGGAGCTGCGGCGGCGGGTCGGGCAGCACCTGCGGGTCGGCCCGCAGGGCGCCGAGCAAAGCCTGGCGCAGGTCCGGCGTGTCGCGGTCCACGGTGAGGGTGATGGGGATGCGCAGTCGGGTGGTCCCCGGCGCCGTGCGGTTGGTGATCCGCGCCTGGGTAATCAGGCTGTTGGGGAGGATCACCCGTGCGCCGTCGGCGCTGCGCAGGTGCGTAGAGCGGAGCCCGACGCGTTCCACCCGGCCTTCCACGCCGTCGATGCTGATGATGTCGTTCTCACGGGTTATCTTGCCATCGACGGTGAA
>CAYHPT010000018.1:0-10405 GCA_964358435.1 uncultured bacterium
CCGACCAGGGACGGCGCGTCTCGCGAGACGCCGCGCTGTCGGCGGACCGTCGCGTCCTGCAGATCCCCGTCGCTGACCTGAGCCGCGGGCTCTACACCGTCCGCTGGCGGGTCCTCTCTGCCGTCGACGGACACACCACGAGCGGAGCCTTCGTCTTCGCCGTGGGTCAGACCGTACCCACCGGGTTGGGTGGCTCAGAGCCGGCGCCGCCGGCGCCGAGCACGGTCGCCGTGCGCTGGGCGGCCTTTTTCGGTGCGATCCTCCTGGCGGGGAGTATCTTCTTCCAGGCGGTTGTGCTGCATCAGGCGCTGCGCGGGGCCGAGGCCACGGTGGCCGCGGCGGTGCGCGCGACGACCACCTCCCTGCTG
Source organism: uncultured bacterium (assembly GCA_964358435.1). Lineage (GTDB taxonomy): Bacteria > Sysuimicrobiota > Sysuimicrobiia > Sysuimicrobiales > Humicultoraceae > Humicultor. The sequence continues at coordinate 369 of CAYHPT010000018.1, forward strand.
CGCCGTCTGCAGGTTTCTGCTGCCCTCCTCCTGCTGCTCGCCGTCATTGCCGAGTTCGCCCTGACGGCAGCATCGCTCGTGGAAGTACCGCTGCTGGCGGCGCTGCGGCGCGGACTCCTGGAGCCGCTGCTGCTGAACACAAAGCCGGGATGGAGTGTCCTGATCATCGTCCCCTCGATCGTCCTTCTGCTCCTGCCGCCATCCCGCTGGGGCCGCATCGTCCGTTCGGGAGGCCTCATCCTGATCGTCGGGCTCGCGGGGCTGGCCGTCCTCTTCCGCGGTCCGGCAAGCCTACGGGAGTCCGGTCACGGCCTGCACCTCGTCGTCACGGTCGGCTTCGCCGCTGCCTACGCGCTCGTCACCGCGGTGCGCCGGCCTCCAGCGGTGGACTGGATCTCCGCGGTCGTGGCCGGGGGTCTCCTCGCCGGCTTCACCATCACCGCGCACGCCTCCGGCGCCGGATGGCCGGCCGCGGTCGCCGACTGGCTGCACCTGCTGGCGGCGGCCCTGTGGGTTGGTGGGCTGGCCGCGCTGCTGCTGACCCTGCGAACCGTGCGCGGAATGACACAGTTGGAATCACCCGGGGCGTCAAGCGTGATCCCGCAGGTGCTCCCGCCTCTCGTGCGGCGGTTCTCCAACGTCGCTGCCGTCTGTCTGGGCGTCTTGCTGGTGACGGGCCTGTACAGTTCGTGGCTGCACGTCCCCGGACTGCGCGCCCTGGCGGTCACGGCCTACGGCCGGACGCTGGCGCTGAAGGGGCTGCTCATCGTGCCGCTTGTCCTGCTGGGGACGTTCAACCACTTCATCCTGCGGCCGCGCCTTGCCGCCGATCCGGCCGGTGGCAATCCGGCGCTGCGGCGACTGCTGCGGGTCGTCACCGGTGAGATCGGGCTGGGCGTGCTGATCCTCCTGGTCGTTGCCGCGCTGACGATCACCCCGCCCGCGCGCGTTACTCTGTCTGTGGCGGTGCGTGAACCGCTGGTGCTGGCCGGCATCGCCGGCGACGTGAAAGTCCGCCTGACGATCGCGCCGGCCGAGCCGGGGTGGAACCACTATGAGGTCGAGGCGACCGCCACCGGTGACCAGATGCTGGCCGGCCCGGACGTCCGCCTCCTGCTGCGCCTGAAGAAACTCGATGAGGACCTCGCGTCTATCACCGTCACGCTGCAGCCGGGCGCCGGCCGGTACGCGGCCACGGGTGGCGAACTGGCGCTGCCTGGCTGGTGGGAACTCGAGGTGGTGGTCCGCCGCCGCGGCCGGCTCGACGTCTCGACCGCCTTCCCGCTGCTCCTGGGGAAGGCGCCGGCCCGCGCGTCCGATCCCGCGGCGCTGGCTCTACTGAACCGGGCGCGCGCCGCCACCCGAGCCCTGCGCGGCTGGCGGGAGACGGAGCAGTTGACCGACGGCCAGGGAAATGTCGTGGTCGCCGACTATGACCTCGTGCCGCCGGACCGCCTCCGCTACCGCACCTCCTCCGGCAACGAGGCCGTCATCATCGGCACGACCCGGTACACGCGCACCGGCCCCGGCGATTGGGAGCGGGACACGCTCCCCCAGGCCCTGACCGTCGAGGGTCCCCTGCTGTACATGCGCGATGCCGAACGCGTCATGCTGGGGCGCCGAGACCGCTGCGGGCCCGAAGACTGCCAGGTTGTGCTGTGGCAATTGTCCGGCGGATCCGCCTCCTTCGCCGCGTGGATCGGCACCGCCAGCAGCCGGGTCCACCGGTTCCTCATGGTCGCCAGCGCCCACTATATGACGCTGCGTACCGGCGATTTCAACGCACCGATCACCATCGCGCCCCCGCGGTAGCGGCGGAACGCAGGGAACGCACCCCGCCGCACGAAGATAGACTCAGCCACGTGATCCCGTCCAGGATTCTCCCGCTGGAAGGAGCCACTCGATGAGAACACCCGCGCGTCTCCGCGCAGTGCTGTCTGCTGTCCTGCTGGTCCTGCTGCTGGCCGTCGCGCCGACCGCGGGACAGCCCGCCGTCCTGACGATCCTCCACTTCAACGACGACTACCAGCTCACGGCCGTCGACGGCGGGAAGGCCGGCGGCCTGGACCGCCTGGCCACGGCGGTCAAACGGGTCCGCGGCAAAGAGCAGCCGACGCTGCTGCTGTTCCCCGGAGACCTGATCTCCCCGTCGGTGGAGTCCTCCGTCTTCAAAGGCGCCCAACTGATCGCCGGCCTGAACTTACTCGGGGTGGACGCGGCGAGCCTGGGCAACCACGAGTTCGATTACGGCCCGGCGGAGCTGATCAAGCGCATCAACGAGTCCCGCTTCCCCTGGGTGGCCAGCAACACGTTCACTCCGGGCCTGCGGCCGTTCCCCGGCACCCGGCCGTGGCTGATCCTCAGCGCCGGCGGCGTTACCATCGGCATCATCGGGCTGCTGACGGAGGAGACCGCCACCTCCTCCTCCCCTGGCACCACGACCTTCGGCGATCCGGTGGCCGTGGCCAAAGCGATCGTCCCGATCCTCCGCCGCGACGGGGCGCGGGTCATTATCGCCCTCACCCACATGCGCGTGCAGGACGATCAGGAATTGCTGCGCCAGGTGCCGGAGATCGACCTGGTGATCGGCGGGCACGAACACGACCCGCTGACGGCGACGGTGGGCGGCCGGCTGATCGCCAAGGCCGGGTCCGACGCAAAGTGGCTGGGCGTCACGCGCTTCGCCCTGGACGGGTCGCGCAGCGCGAAGCATGAGCTCATCACCATCACCGACCAGATCCCCGCCGACCCGGCGATGGCCAGCCTGATCAAGCGCTACACCGACCAGTTGAGCAAGGAACTGGACGTGGTGGTCGGCGAGACCACGACTGCTCTCGACGCGCGGAACTCCACGGTGCGGCAGCAGGAATCCAACCTGGGCAACTTCATCGCCGACGTCATGCGCGCTACGGTGCAGGCGGATCTGGCCATCACCAACGGCGGCGGCATCCGCACCAACGCCCTCTTCCCGGCGGGCCGCCTTGCCCGCAAGGACGTCTTCGCCTGGCTGCCCTTCGGCAACCTCGTCGTGAAAGCGGCCGTCTCGGGCGCGGCCGTCCGCCAGGCCCTGGAGAACGGGGTCAGCCAGTGGGAGCAGGTGGGCGGGCGCTTCCCCCAGGTGAGCGGGCTGCGCTATACCTTCAACCCCACGCGCCCCGTGGGCTCCCGCGTGACCGACGTTCGGGTCGGGGATCAACCGATCAACGACGCGGCGACCTACACAGTAGCGACCAACGACTTCATGCTGCGGGGCGGCGACGGCTACGCCATGCTGGCGAGCGGCGAGGTCCTGATCAACCCGGCCGGTGGTCCGCTAATGGTGACGGCCGTGATCGAGGCGATCCAGCGGCTGCGCACGATCAACCCGCGCGTGGAGGGCCGGATCACGATTGTGCGTTAGGCGCTACATCCGCAGCCGGGGGTCGAGCGCGTCGCGCAGGGCGTCGCCCAGCACGTTGAACGCCAGCACGGCGACGCTGATGGCCAACCCGGGGAAAATGGCCATCCAGGGTGCCCGCTGCACGAAGTCCACCGCGGCGCCGCGTAACATCAGGCCCCAGGCCGGCGTGGGTTCGCTCACCCCCAGCCCCAGGAAGGAGAGCGAGGCCTCCAGCAGGATCGCCTGTCCCAGGAACGCCGTGAGCATCACCAGGTAGGACGCCCCGACGTTGGGGAACATGTGGCGGAAGATGATCCGCCAGTGCCCTGCGCCGATGGCCCGCGCCGCCTCCACGTAGACCGTGGCGCGAATCGCCAGGGCGCTGGCGCGCACGACGCGCTCGGCGCGCGGGATGAAGGAAAGCGCGATCGCCACGATGAGGTTGATCGTGCCGGTACCCAGGATGGCCACGATGGCCATCGCCAGGATGATGATCGGAAACGAGATCAGGATGTCCACCAGCCGCTGCAGCACCAGGTCGGTCGTTCCCCCGAAGTAGGCGCTGATCACGCCGACGACGGCGCCGATCGTCGCCCCAATAATCGAGGATGAGAAGCCCATCACCAGCGCGGTGCGGGCGCCGAAAAGCAGCCGGCTGAGCACATCCCGCCCGAAGGCATCGGTACCGAACCAGTGGCCCGGGCCGGGGCGGATAAACATCGCGCCGAAGTCGGCGGCCACCGGGTCGTACGGGGCAACGCGGTTGGCGAAGATGCCCAGCAGCAGCAGCGCCACGATGAGGAAGGTTCCCGCCGCCCCCAGCGGATAGCGGCGGGCGAAGCGGCGTAGCGGGTGCGGTCGCACCGCCGCCAGCGGCAGGATCGCCGCGCTCACTGTGTCCACGGCTACCGGTCGCGCCATCAGCGGGCCTCGCTAGCCATAGGAGATCCGCGGGTCAAGCCAAGCGTAGAGAATATCCACGATGAAGTTCGCCAGGATGTAGCCCGCTGCCACCAGCAGCATCAACCCCTGGATCAGCGTATAGTCGCGGTGGCTGATCGCGTCCACGATCAGCTTGCCGATCCCGTTCAGGTTGAAGACCTGTTCCGTCACCACCAGCCCGCCGATGAGGAAGGCAAACTCCAGCCCGATCACGGTGGTCACCGGCAGCAGCGCGTTGCGGAGGGCGTGCCGCCAGAGGATCACGGGTTGGTCGAGGCCCTTCGACCAGGCGGTGCGGATGTAGTCCTCCCGCAGCACCTCCAGCATCGCGGAGCGGGTCATCCGCGTGGCCACCGCCGAGTAGCGGTAGCCCACGGCCAGCGCCGGCCAGATCAACTGCGCCAGATTGGCCGCCGGATTCTGCCACAGCGGGGTGAACGTGAGCGGCGGGAGCCAGTGGAAGTACGCTAGCAGGAACAGAATCATCAGGATCCCCAGCCAGAATGACGGCACCGCCAGGCCGGCCACGCTGAAGAGCTGCACCGCCTGATCGATCCAGGTGCCGCGGCGCACGGCCGCCAGCGTCCCGAGTGGAATCGCCAGGACCGTAGCAATGATCGTCGCCAGGATGGCCAGTTCCAGGCTGAGCTGCAGCCGGATGGCGATCTCGTGACTGATCTTGTCGCCGCTCCACATGGAGGTCCCGAAGTCCAGCCGGACCAGCCCCACCATCCAGTCCACGAACTGACCCCAGATGGGCTTGTCCAGGCCGAGGCGGGCCCGTTCGGCCGCGATGACGTCCAGCGTGACATACGTACCCCCCGACACCAGGCGGAGCTCCACGATGTCGCCGGGGACGACGCGCACGAGCAGGAAGATGAGCACGGCCACCGCCAGCAACGTGGGGATCATCAACAGGAACCGGGTGACGATGTAGCGGCTCATGGCGGAGTGGCCATCAGGCGATCACCGGCCCCTCTCGAGACGGGAGGGGGCGGCCGGGTGACCCGGGCCGCCCCGCTGCCATCGTTGCGGCGCGTGGTCTACTCCGATAGCCAGATGTCCTGCAAATCCGGATCCAGGTGGTGCGCGATGCTGATCTTGTACCCTCGCACCTGCCGCCAGTGCGGCACGATGCGGGCCCACCACAGGACGTAGATCGCGTAGATCTGGTCCGAGAGGCCCCGCTTCTCGAACTGGTGCACGATCTGCGCGCGCTTCGCCTTGTCGCTGGTGCGGGCCTGCTGGAAGTACCAGAGGTCGAGCTGCCGGTCGGTGTACCCGCCGTAGTTCACGGCGCTGAGGTCGGCGGAGAGGAACTTGGCCAGCTGCACGTCCGGGTCGTCGATGAAGTCGCAGCTGAAGTCCACGCCCGCCTCGAAGTTCCCCGCGCGGAAGTTGCCCAGGTACGTTGCCGTCTCCAATTGGACGTGGCGCACGTTCAGCCCGATCTGCCGCCACTGGTCCACCAGGAAGATGCCCACGGGTTCGTAAGGCATCTGGACGTTCCGGTTTTGCAGGGTGAAGGAGAAGCCCTCAGGGATGCCGGCCTCGCGCAGGAGTTTCCGCGCCTCCTCGCGCGCCGCGCGAATATTCCGGTTATAGCCGGCGAGCTTAGCCAGTTCGTCGGTCTTCATCGCGAACGGCGACGCGGGCCGCATGATCGCGCCCACCGGGCCGAGGAAGGCGATCAGGGAGAGCGCCTTGCTGCCGCCCCAACGGTCGATGCCCAGCGTCACCGCCTTCCGGACGCGGATGTCGTCGAAAGGCTTCTTCTTGATGTTGAAGATGACAATGTTGTTGCACAGCCATGGTCCCTCCTGGACGACGATCCTGTCGCCCAGGGAAGTGGTGAGTTCATCCCGCTGCGCCGGCGCGACCCCGCGGAAGGTCATGTGCGCCTGGCCGCTGCGGATGGCCGCGACCTGGGCCGCCGGGCTGCCGATGAAGAGCGCCCGGTAACCATCCAGGTAGGGGCGCCCCTGGACAAAGTAGTCCGGGTTCCGCCGCCCCGCCCAGTGCGAGCCGCGCACGTACTCCCCGAAGCGGAAGGGGCCGGTGCCCATGATGTTACGCTCGTAGAAGCGCGGGTCGCGCGCCAGGATCTCCGCCTTGTAGATCCAGTTGAAGGGCGAGGCCAGGTTCTCCAGGAACCCCGGCGAGGCGAACTTCAACTGGAAGACCACGGTCTGTGAGTCGGGCGCGGTGACGGTCTTCACCATATGATAAGTCGTCTGGCGGGCGCTGATCACGCCCTCCGGCGGAAAGATGATCTTGTCGTAGCTGGCCTTGATGTCCGCCGAGGTGAGCGTCGAACCGTCGTGAAACTTCACGCCCTGGCGGACCTTGAAGGTGTAGGTCAGGCCGTCCTTGGAGATCGTCCAGGACGCCGCCAGATCGCCCACGACTTTCGGATAATTCTGCAGATCAAACTTGACGAGCAGATTGTAATGCGGCCGGATGGGATGGAGCATCGCGAAGGTCGTCTCACGGTGTGCGTCGAACGACGGCGGCTCGGCCTCGACGATGTAGTTCAGGGTTCCCCCCGAGCGCGGCTGCTGCGCCCCCACCGGTCCGGCGGGACCGACGGCGAGCGCCAGCAAAAGACCCAGCAGTGCCACCGCCCGCCAGGAAGCGCCGTTCCACACGGCAGTCCTGCGCACGTCCCCCACCTCCTCAATATGGAGCCTGGCTATGTTACGCAGTGATTCGGGGGCGACCGGAATGACTCCTGGCGGGGGGGGAGACCCGTTACCGGACCGTGACAGGCGGGGCCCGGGGTGCCGTTACGCTTCCAGTTTATCGAGGAGTTCGAGCAGGTGCTTTTTGCCGCCGGCGGGGGGACGCCAGTCCAAATCGACGACGGGGACCCGCTGCTCGCGCAGGCTCTCGGCGAAGAGTCCCAGGCCCACATTGATCACCTGCGGCGGCGCCTGGAGCAGACGGACGACCTCCGCAGCATCGGGGAGATCAATGTCCTCCACTGTGACTTCAGGGACGGGCCCCGCGCGCTCCTCGCTTTTCGCCCCGTGCCCCGCCAGGACACGCCCCGCCAGCCGGGCGGCACGGGCGTTACTGCTTTCGACGAGCATCCCCGCCTCGACCAGCATCTCCTGCTGGGCGCGGTACTCCTGCGGGTCCTCCTCGGTGCCGCAGACCGAACCGATCACGCAGAGGTACCGCCCCGCAGCCAGCGCGCGCCGCCGCGCCGCGGCGATCGCCGGCGCCAGCGTCTGCGCCGGATCACGGTCGGCCCCGAACCCGAGGACGACATCCAGCAGCACCACGCCCACCTCGGGATCTTCCGCCTCCTGCGCCAGGCGCTGCAGCCGCAGCGTCGGGTCGATCATCGGGTGGAGGCGCCCCTGGGTGAATTCATCCCCGCCCATGTCCAGCACCGTATGCCCGCTGCTGCGGGCCAGCCCATCAACCTTGTCCGCGGGGTCAAGCGGCGCGTTCGACCGGACGTGCCCGATGTAGCCGCGCAGCAGCGCCTGCGCCTCGGCGCCCAGCGTGCCCCCGCTGTACAGCCCGCGCAGATAGCGCTGCTCGGGGGCGAGCCGCGTCGCCTCCTGCGCGGGGAGGGCAAGCGACGGCGGGGCTTCCACGCTGCGATCCTCCGCGAGACGGACCGCGGTCAGCGCCGCATCCTCCAGCGTGTCCACGCCGACGACGCGCCCGCGCGACTTCACCCGGCTGCCGACGAAACAGGCGACGACCGGCTTCCCCGCCCGCTGCGCCGCCCCAAGGATTCGCGCCGCCACGCTGGGGTGCGGCGGCTTGGCCACCAGGACGATCACCCCGGTATCCGGATCGGCGGCGAGGGCGGCGATGCCGTGCATCATCGTCATCCCGCCCACGGCCTGCGCGACGTCCCGCCCTCCGGTACCGATGCCGTGGCTGACTCCACCGCCGCAGCGGTGGATCTGCGTGCTCACCTCCTGCAGCCCCGTGCCCGCGGCGGCGACGATGCCGATGCTGCCCCGCCGTACCTTGTTGGCGAACCCCAGGCCGGCGCCGCCGATCAGCGCAGTACCGCAGCCGGGCCCCAGCAGCAGGCGGCCGCGCTCCGCGGCCATCCGCTTCAACGCCAGTTCATCTTCCAGAGGGACGTTGTCGCTGAAGAGGAAGACGTGCAGCCCCGCCTGCAGCGCCTCGCGGGCGACCGCGGCGGCAAACCGGCCGGGCACCGATATTGCAGCGATCGTGGCATCGGGCAGCATGCGGCGGGCGGCGGCGATGGTCCGCGGACGATACTCGCCGGCCGCGGTCGGCTGCCGCCGTTGGGTGAGCAGTTGTTCGGCGAGGACCAGCGCCGCGGCCACGGCATCAGCGGAGGTGCCGCTCGCGCTGATGACGAGATCATCCGGACCAGCCGCCTCCGCTTCCGGTGTGAGGAGATCCGCTTCGCGCAGCAGCGTGCGGTTGGCATCGGTAGCGACAACCAAGCCGGCCTCGGTCACCCCAGGCTGCTGGCGCACTTCCTTTTGCACCAGCATCAGAGTAACGGAGTCCACGTAAGTGCTGCGCTTGACGACCGACCGCACAATCATGGAGGCTAGGGATACCGTACGGGATTTCACCGGAGGAGGCAAGGATGGCCAAAAAGGACCGGGCGAAGGCGGAGCAGCGACGGACGGGCCGCGAGCAGCGCCGGGAAGCGCAGCGGCGGGCGGCGGCGCAGCGCCGCCGGCAGCGCACGCTCATCTGGAGCGGGGTGGGCGCGCTCGTCGTGGTGGGCGTCTTCGCGCTCCTGGCCTGGAGCGGTGCGCTGGGGCAGCAGGCGGCGGCGGTGCTGGGCCGGAAGATCGAGGCGCCTCCCGGCGAGCGGGTGCCCGAGGCAGCCCCCATCCACATCCAGCAGGGCGCGCGGGGCAGCGGCTACACGACCAACCCCCCGACGTCAGGTGAGCATTACGGCACCAGCGAGGCCCCGTGGGGCGTGCACACGCAGCCGCTGCCGGATGAACTGATCATCCACAACCTGGAGCACGCTGGGATCTGGATCTCCTACAAAGATCCCACCGACACCGCCCTGGCGGCCAAACTCGCGCAGGTGGCCCGCCGCTATGCCACCAAGGTGATCGTCACGCCGCGGCCGCAGAACGATGCCCCTATCGCCGTGGCGGCCTGGGGGCACCTGCTCAAACTGCAGGAGTTCGACGAGGCGAAGATCGTCGCATTCATCACCGCCTATCGCGGGAAGGTCGGCCCCGAGCCGCAAGGACCCTGACCGGCTGGGACCAGTGCCGGCGCGTGCCGCGGAAGGTGCGGCGTCGCTAGCGCGTCGCGGCCAGCGCGGCGCCACGCAGCAGATCTGTGACCACGGTGATCGCACGCTGCAACGGCGGGTCGCTGGGCGTGCCGACCACGGCCAGGCCCAGGGGCACCACGACGTCCGGGACCAGTCCCTGGCCGTCCACCTCCCGCCCGCTGCGGGTGAGGTAGCGGGCCACCGTCAGGCGCAGCCCGCTGCCGTCGTCGAACTCGTAGACGAGCTGCACGGTGCCTTTGCCGAAGGTGCGCTCCCCGATGAGCTGAACCCCCGCGTCCTGCAGCGCCCCGGCGACGACCTCGGAGGCGCTGGCGCTGCGGCGGTTCACCAGCACGACGACGTTGGCCAGGAACTTCGGTTCGCGCGGCCGCACCAGATACGTCGTGGTGCGGTCGCGCGTCCCCCGCAGGTTGACGCGAACGCGCGGCCTCCATCTGACGG
>CAYHPT010000019.1:0-6613 GCA_964358435.1 uncultured bacterium
AACTCCGGGGACTGCAGGCGGACCTCGCCGCCGCGCCGCTCCACCTTACCGAAGAAGAGCGCGCGCAGGCCGCGGCGCAGTTGCTGCTTCAGGTAGGGCTGGTTGAACCAGACGGCATAGGCGATGCCGCTGTCGTCGATCAAGGCGGCCTTCACCACAGTCAGCCCCCGCCGCGGCCGAAACTGGCTCACTGCGGCGACGGTGGCCTCGACCGTCGTCTCGCTGCCGTGCACCAGGTCGCGCAGCGGGGTGAGGCGGCGGCGGTCCTCATGCCGGCGCGGCACGTGCGTGAGAAGGTCGCCCACGGTCACGATCCCCAGGCGCGAAAGCGCCGCCGCCCGGGCCGGACCGACGCCCTTGAGGTATTGCACGGGGGTGAGGAGTGGAGACTCGTCGGCGGCACGCCGGCGGGTCGTCGGAACAGAGGAAGACGCGCGTCCGCTCAAATCGGCCATCCTCTTCTCCGCCCCCCGCGCCATTCCTCCGCCGCCGCCGCGGCAGGCCGCGGGCGCCACGTCACGGCCGCGGGGCGCGGCGATTGCGTCCCGTTCCGGCGCATGGTAGGATGTGTGCGTTTTGGCGGCCCCGGACACGGGCAGACGAAAGAGGCAGCGCGATGGGACGGCAGTGTGAAGTCTGCGGCAAGGGCACCGTGACCGGCTATGCCGTGAGCTTCTCCCACCGGCGGACGAAGCGCGTCTACCGGGCGAACCTGCAGCGCATCCGCGGCGTGGTGGACGGGCGGGTGCGGCGCCTGACGGTGTGCACCTCCTGCCTAAAGGCGGGGCGCGTCAAGCGGGCGGTGTAAACAGCCGCTCCACGGCCGCAGCGTCCAGCACGTAGCGGTCGCCGCAGAACCGGCAGATCACCTCCGCCTGGCCCTCCTCCCGAATCAGCCGCTCCACTTCCTCTCGCCCCAGCGCGACCAGAACCCCCTCCACCCGTTCGCGGGAGCACCCACAGCGGAACGCCACCGGCACTTCCTCTAAGACGTGGGGATCCAGATCACCCAGCGCCATGTGCAGCATCTCGCTGGCGCCACGCCCTCGCCGCACCAGCTGCGTCACCGCCGGCAGGTGGACGACGCGTTCTTCCAGGTAGCGGGGGATCTCCGGCGACGCGCCCGGCAGCACCTGCACGATGAAGCCGCCGGCCGCCTCCACGCCGTGGTCCGGCGCGACCAACACGCCGAGCGCCACGACCGAGGGCACCTGCTCTGAGACCACCAGGTAGTGGGCCACGTCCTCGCCGATCTCCCCGGAGACGAGCGGCACGCTGCCGTGATAAGGGTAACGCAGGCCGACGTCCTTGGTCACGTGCAGGGTGCCGGGTCCCACCGCTCCGCCGACGTCCAGTTTGCGCCGCGGGGTCAGCGGGAGATCGACGTCCGGGTTCTGCACGTACCCGCGCACCTCGCCGCGGCCGTTCCCCTCGGAAATGATGCCGCCCAGCGGCCCGTCCCCCAGCACCCGGACGGTGAGACGTTGCCCGTCCTTTAGCCCGGCGCCCAGCATCACGGTGGCGGCGAGCGTCCGCCCCAGCGCCGCCGTAGCCGTGGGCGCGGTCTGGTGACGGCGGCGTGCCTCTTCCACCGTCTGGGTCGTCACGGCCGCGAAGCCGAGCACGGTGCCGCCCGCGGCGATCGCGCGAATGAAGTGATCGGGCATGTTCGTATTTTACCACCCGTGTGGAAGGAAGCATTTCACGCCGGGCCCGGCGCGGAGCGGAAGTCTATCTCGCAATGTGAATCAGCAGTAGGTCGCCGCCGCCGCGGCGCACCCGTGCCGGTGACGCGGTGATCTCGTTGCTGATGCCCCGAGTGGAGCCACGGCGCAGGACCCCGCGGCGCAGTGGATAGCGCAGCCCCTTGGTGGTGATCCCGCGGACCACAGGCGAGAGCGGCACCAGCGACACGATGTCGCCCCGCCGGCCGTGCACCTCTGCCTCACCGCCAACCAGCCAGGCGGCGGCGCGGCCGTCGGTCAGTCGCGCGGGAAGACGCAGCCGCCGTGCTTCAAACAGCAGCAGGATGTTGGCCAGGGTTTGATCCCATCGTCCGCCGACGACGCCAAAGAGCCAGACCTCCCGCGCGCCGCGGCGCCGCGCCTCGCGCATGGCCAGTTCAGCATCGGTGGCGTCCTTCGCGCGGGGAAAGAGGCGGCGAGGGATCCGCTGGGCGGCGGCCCAGCGGCGGGTGGCCGCGTCCAGCGAATCAAGGTCCCCGATGATCAGGTGGGGGAGGACGCTGGCAGCCCGCGCGATCCGTGTACCCCCGTCCGCAGCCAGGATCAGGTCGGCCGCCCCCGCTAACCGCCGCAGGGCCCGGCGAGCGCGCGCCGGGCCCTGGGTGATGATGAGGGCTCTCACCGCATCGCCGGCTCGAGCCGCTGGAGGCCGCGCAGCAGCAGCCAGGTGATGATCGCGCTGATCACGATCTCGGGCAGCATGTAGCTGCCATTGTACACGGCCGAGTAGACGAGCGGGCTGGTCCCCTTCGGCGCGTACGCCGCGAAGAAGACGACCCCGGAGGTCAGGTGCGCCAGGAACCGCCCCACCCCGCCCACGACGATGCCCGCCAGCGGGACGCGCCGGAGGAATCCGGCGATCCCCAGCGCGCCGAACGCGACCGGATAGTCCAGCACCCACTGCACTGGGTGGTAGAACTGCGGATCGATCATGTAGTTGACGAATCCTCCCAGCATCCCGGTCAGGATGCCCCACCACCCACCCCAGCGGATGGCGATGTAGAAGATGGGCACCATGCTGCCGTACGTGACCGAGCCCCCCTGGGGAAGCTTGTAGAGCGGTGGGAGCAGGTTGAGCACGGCCACCAGCGCCAGGGCGATACCCGTTTCCGTCAGTCGGCGGAGTCTCTCGCGCGGCATGTCTCTCCCCTCCTCTGCGCCTGCTGTGTCCACAAAATCGCAAAGCCGCCGACCCGACCGGGCCTGGCGGCTTCATGCATCTTCCGCTTCCCCACGCCAGCATTACCTGGATCGGGTGCAAGGGGTCTGCAGCATCGTACCCGCGGTACCGGCTGCACTCTCAGCCCGGCTTCACCGAGCTCCCCCAGCCGTGCCTCTGCAAATCTAAAACAATGATAGCAAGAAGATTGTCCCCGCGCCAGCGCTACAACGCCGGAGCGCGCTCCTCCAGAACGCGCCAGAGCTCGTCGCGCGGCGGTGGCACCAGAACTTCTACACGATCGCCCCGCCGCACCACCCGTCCCTCCGCCCGCATCACGCCAACCTGCGCGGCGGAGATGCCGGCGTGGCGCAGCGCGGTGAGCGTCTGTTCCGGGTTTCCTGTCGTGATGAGCAGCGCCCCGCTGCCGATGAGCAGCAGTGGATCGACCCGGAGCGCCGCGCAGACGGCCGCCGTCTCCGGCCGCACGGGCACAGCGTCCGCCCACACGGCCACGCCCAGACCGGACGCCTCGGCGAGTTCCCAGGCCGCCGTCAGCACGCCGCCCTCGGTGACATCGTGCATGGCGGTGGCCCCGGCGCGCACCGCCACCCGGCCCTCTGGAAGGACGCTGACTTCCTCTACGAAGCGCTGGGCGCGCTCCAGGAGATCGCGAGGTAGCGTCCGTTCCAACTCCGTTGCGAGATCCGTCGCCAGGATGGCCGTTCCCTCAATGGCGGCGGCCTTGGTCAGCAACAGGGCGTCGCCAGGACGGGCACCGCCAGCGTGCACGTACGCGCCGCGCTCAGTTCGTCCGATCACCGTCACCACCGCCACGGCCTCCGTCACCCGCGGGGTGACCTCCGTGTGCCCGCCGACGATGGCCACACCTACCGCTGCGGCCGTGCGTCCGGCTTCACTCATGATCGTCTGGAGGTCGTTTTCGGTCGCATCCGGGGGCAGCAGGAGAGTCAGCAGCAGCGCCACCGGCTCGCCCCCGGTCGCGGCCACGTCGTTGCAGGCCACGTGCACCGCCAGGCGTCCGAGGTGCCGCAGGGCGCCGGTGATCGGATCACACGTGGTGATGCAGACATTGGATCCGAAGTCCAGCACGGCGCTATCCTGCCCGATGCCGGCGGCAACCAGCACGTCCGGCCGGTGGGTCAGGTAAGGATAGACAAGACGACGGAGCAGTTCGGGGGAAACCTTCCCCGGAATCACTGTCTTACTATAGCATGGGGGTATGCTAGAGGTTGCTTACTTCCTGATCACGCTCGACCACAAAACCCCCGCGGAGGTCGCCCGGGCGGTGCGCCGCGTGCCCGGGATTACGGAAGCGGTCGTGACGATGGGCGAGATCGACATCATCGCCATTGGCCAGATGGAAGGCACCAAAGGGTTCCCCGCGCTGACCGAGCAGTTGAAGCGGCTCGCGGGGATCGCGACGGTGACCACCTACGTCGTGGTCCGACCCTAGACCCGCGGCGGATCAGCGACCGCCCGAGCCACCCGCCCCGCCCCGCCTGTCACGCCAGCAGTCTGAACCGCACCTGCCGCGGGCGCGGCCCGTCCAGTTCCACGAAAAAGATGCGCTGCCACCGCCCCAGCGCCAGCCGCCCTTCTTCCACCGGGACGACCAGCGAAGACCCCAGCACGATCGCGCGCAGGTGGGAGTTGGCGTTATCGTCGATGTGGTTGTGGGCGTAAGTTGCATCCTGCGGCACGGCCCGTTCCAGCCAGGTGCGGATGTCTCCCAAAAGCTGCTGCTCGTGCTCATTCAGGAGAAGGCCGGCCGTGGCGTGCGGCGTGAAGAGGACGAGCGCGCCGTCCGCGCGCTCAGGCAGGGCCGCGGCGACGCGGTCCGTGATGTCGATCAGGTCGGTGCGGGCGCTGCTGCGGACCCGGAGGGTCTCCCAGCGGGAGGCCAACGCTAGACGTGGATCGGCGGGCGGATCTGGATCATCCGGGCGAGCAGCGCTTCGGTCACCTGCAGCGACCGCAAGCCGTCCTCCCCGGTGACCAGGGGGCGCGGGCCGCCGCGAACGCACTCCACAAAGTGGCGCAGTTCCAGTTCCAGCGGCTCTTCTCCCTCCACGGTGAGCCGCTGAATCTCCCCGTTGAAGTGGTGAATGGTAATGGTCTGCCGCAGCAGGTCCAGGTGCACGGCCCGGTCAGCCATCGTCACTTCCAGTTCGGCGGTCTTCTTCGCCGCCACCCGGCTGGCGGTCAGCGTGACCAGGCACCCGGTGCTCATGCGCAGACGTGCCACCGCCAGGTCTTCGTGGGAGTTGTGCACGCAGACGCCGATGGCTTGCAGGTCTTCGAAGCGCCCCGGCACCATGGATTGGACGATGTCGAGGTCGTGGATCATCAGGTCCATGACGACGCCCACGTCCATCGTCCGACCGGAATCGTAGGGCCGCATGCGCCGCGCCTCGATGGCCAGTGGTTCCACCACCAGCCGGAAGAGGCGTTGCACCGCCGGTTTGAAACGCTCGATGTGCCCGACCAAGAGCAGGCGGTCCCGCCGCGCGGCCAGGTCGACCAGGTGGGCGGCCTCCTCCGCCGTCACCGTCATCGGCTTCTCCACCAGGACGTGCGCGCCCGCCTCCAGGAAGTCGCGCGCGATCTGGTAGTGCAGCGCGGTGGGCACGGCGATGGACACGGCGTCCACCTTGCCCAGCAGGTCGCGGTGATCTTCGTACGGGCGGGTCTCGAAGCGGTGCGCCAGGTGGGCGGCCTCGCGGCCGTCCCGGTCGACGACGCCGACGAGATCCACGCCGGGCAGCTGCGCCAGGATGCGGACGTGGTGCCGCCCCCATTGGCCCAGCCCCACCACTCCCATACGCACGCGGCTCATCGAGGATGGAAACTCCGCACGGCATCGATGACCCGATGGAGATCGTCAGCCGACAACGCGGGGTGGACCGGCAGGGAGAGCACCTCCTTCGTCAGGGTGTCGGCCACGGGAAAGTCCCCGTCAAAGCCCAGCCGGCGGTAGGCCGGCGTGTGGGGAATGAGCATCGGGTAGAAGATCTTGTGCCCGATCCCTTCGCGGGCCAGGTGGGCCATGAAGGCCTCCCGCTGCCGCACGCGGACCGTGTACTGGGTGTAGACGTGGCAGGCCCCGGGGGGCTCCACCGGGACCTGCAACCAGTCCAGGTCGCGGAAGGCTGCGGTCAGGGCGTGGGCGTGGCGGCGCCGGGTCTCGTTGTGGCCGTCCAGGCGGCGCAGTTGCGGCACGCCCATCGCCGCCGCGATGTCGGTCATGCGGAAGTTGTAGCCGACGACGTCGTAGACGTACTCGCCGCCAAACCGGGGATCGACGAGCAGGCGCGCCCGGCGGTCTACTTCGGCGTCCGGGGTGACGATCATCCCGCCCTCGCCCGTCGTCATGTTCTTCGTCGGATAGAAGCTGAAGACCGCCGCGTGCCCGAAGGTTCCCGCCTTGCGCCCCAGGAAGGCGGCCCCGTGTGCCTGGGCGCAGTCCTCGATCAGCAAAAGGTTGTGCCGGCGAACGACCTCTCCGATCGCCGCCGTGTCGCAGGGTAGCCCGAAGAGGTGGACCACGATCACGGCCCGTGCCCCACTCTGCCGCACGGCCGCCTCGACCGCGGCGGGATCCAGATTATAGGTCCGGGGATCGACGTCGGCGAAGACCGGTCGCGCCCTTGCGTGCAGAATAGCGTGGCTGGTCGCGGCGAAGGTA
>CAYHPT010000019.1:6623-10358 GCA_964358435.1 uncultured bacterium
AGGTAAACGGCGTGGTCACGACCCGGTCGCCGTCCCCGATGCCCAGCGCCTCCAGGGCCACCTGCAGGGCGGTCGTCCCGGAGGAGGTGGCCACGGCGTGTGGCCCGCCCAGATAGGCGGCGAAGGCCTCCTCGAATTCGCGCACCATGCGATCCGCGACGAGGATGCCCGACGAAAGGACCTCCAGAATTCGCTGCCGCTCCTCTTGGCCGATGATGGGATGGGCGATAGGCACAGTGACGGCCGTACGCATATTGAACCTCATCTCATAGTTTCCGTCTCCCCGGGGCAACTTTCTCCGCCGCGGTCCGCGGCCGCAGCGGCGGGCCGGGGCACATGAAGAAGCCGCAGCGAAAGGCTGCGGCTCCCGCCCTCCGACCCAGGCCAAACGCCTACTGGACGACGACCCGCCGGCCCGCCAGCATAAGGATGAGGATGAAGAGGACCAGCGCGATAACGATCTCGGTCTGACCCTCATCGCGCCGCAGGCGCGAGATCCATTGCCGTACGACGACCTCCAACCACATGTACACGTCGCTCACCTCCCGCATTATCATCCCCACCCGCGGGGGAGGCCGGTCCGGCGGGACCTGCCGCCAACCGCCTACTGGACGACGACGCGCCGGCCGGCGAGGATCAGCCAGAGGACGAAGAGGACGATTAGCCAGACGATGATGTCCTGGCCCTCCTCATTGTCCAGGTAGCGTCCCACGAAGGCGCGAATGTAGGTGTGAAGCCAGTCGGACATCGTTCACCTCCTCATCCTGTTCCGCGTGGTTACGGCGCCGATGCCGGGCGCTCGATGCGGTGCTTCAGCGCCATCAGCATACTCTCAACATTCTTCCGCATCAAGGTCCGCAAGAGGTTGCTGATCAGGGGCCCGGCAAACGGAATGTTGATCTCGAAGTCCACCTCCACCGAGGTGCGGGTGCCCTCCGGCGTGGCCGCGAAACGCCAGCTCCCCTCGTAGCGGGTGAAATCGCCCTCCCGCTGGCGGAAGGTACAATGGTAGGCGGCGTCGTCCCAGATATCCTCCTCCACCCAGCGGATCTTCCGGCCCTGCACCAACCCCACCCAGCGGCTCACCGTGTTGCCGTTCCAGCGCTCCAGCACCTCCACGCTCTCCAGGTCGGGCATGAAGTCGGGGAAGTCCTCCACCGCTTTGGCCAGCGCGTAGACCTGCGCGATCGGAGCGGCAATGATCACCGACCCTTCGACGCGTGCCACCGGCTACGCCCTCCCCACGATCCGCCGCGCGGTGGTGATGAACCCGGTGTGCGCCACCATGCGGTGGGCGGGACGCACACTGGGACCTTCGATGTTCCAGGAACGCAGGAACGTTTCGATGGTCTCGATGCTGGCGAAGCGGCCGTGCGCGCGCAGCGTCTCCACCGTCTGCTGCGCCTGCGGCACGGTGGGCACATAGGAAACCCAGACCCCGCCGGGGCGCAGCGCCTCCCCCGCCGGCGGGACGACGCGCCAAGGCTCCGGCAGGTCCAGGAAGAGCCGGTCCACCGGGCTATCCGGGATCCCCTCATAGATGTCGTGCGCCCGCAGGATCAGGTTCTCCACCGGGCCGAGCAGGCGCTCGATGTTCCGCATCGCCTGCCGGGCGAAGTCCTCCCGCACCTCGTAGGAGATGACCCGGCCGGTGGAGCCGACCGCGCGCAGCAGCGTCATCGTCAGCGCGCCCGACCCTGTTCCCGCCTCCAGCACCGTCGCGCCCGGGTAGACGTCGCCCCAGAGCAGCAGCACGCCGAGGTCCTTAGGGTAGATCACCTGCGCGCCGCGGGGCATTTCCAGGACGAACTCGGCCAGCGTGGGGCGCAGCACGAGCAGCCGCTCCCCGCGGGACGTCTCCACGGTAATGCCTTCCTCTTGACCGATCAGGGAATCGAGAGGGAGTTTGCCGCCGCGCAGGTCGTGGATGCGGCCGGCCTGGAGAACGACGAGGTAGCGGCGGCCCCGCCGGTCGAGGAGGAGTCCGGCCTCACCCTCCACCAGCGGCCCGGACCGCGCCCTCAGGTTCTCACCCCCCGGGGCGTGACGTGCTCGCGGACCCAGTCGACGATCCGTTGCAGCGAGGTGCCCGGCGTGAAGATCTCGGCGATGCCGGCCTGTTTCAGTACGGCCATGTCCTCCTCTGGAATGATCCCACCGGCAAACACGTTGATGTCGTCCGCGCCGCGCTCCCGCAGCAACTGCATGATTCGCGGGAAGAGGACGTTGTGCGCGCCGGAGAGGATGGAGAGGCCGATCGCGTCCACGTCCTCCTGGATCGCGCTGTTCACGATCATCTCCGGGGTCTGGTGCAGGCCGGTGTAGATGACCTCGCACCCGGCGTCGCGCAGGGCGCGGGCCACGACCTTCACGCCCCGGTCGTGCCCATCCAGTCCGGGTTTAGCGATCAGGACGCGGATCTTCTCGTTGCCCATCAGATGACGGCCACCTCGCGGTACTCGCCGTACACCGCGCGGAAGACGTCGCAGATCTCGCCCCGCGTCACGTCCGCCTTCACCGCGTCCACGATGGCGTACATAGTGTTGCCGCCGGAGTGTGCCGTCTCCCGCAGCCGGGCCAGGGCCCCTGCCGCGCGCCGCTGGTCCCGCTCCGCCCGCACGCGGCGGGTGCGCTCGACCTGCCGCCGCTCCACCTCCGGCGAGATGCGGAGGAGCTCGATCGGCTGCTCCTCTGGCTGGAGGAACTCGTTGACCCCGACGATGATCTTGTCCCTGCGCTCCAACTGCTGCTGGTAGCGGTAGGAGGCTTCCGCGATCTCCCGCTGCGGGAAGCCCGCCTCCACCGCCGCCACCATGCCGCCCAGATCGTCGATGCGGCGGATGTACTCCCCGGCCTGGCGCTCGATTTCATTAGTCAGGGCCTCAACGTAATACGCGCCCCCCAGCGGATCGGCGGTGCCGGCCACGCCGGTCTCGTGGGCGATGATCTGCTGCGTGCGCAAGGCGACGGTGACCGCCTCCTGTGTCGGCAGCGCGTAGGTCTCGTCCATCGAGTTCGTGTGCAGCGATTGGGTGCCGCCCAGCACCGCCGCCAGGGCCTGCAGGGCCACCCGGGCGATGTTGTTCAGCGGCTGCTGCGCGGTCAGGCTGACGCCGGCGGTCTGGGTGTGGAAGCGCAGCCACCAGGAGCGCGGGTCCTGCGCGCCAAACCGCTCACGCATGATCTGCGCCCACATCCGCCGGGCGGCGCGGAACTTGGCGATCTCCTCGAAGAAGTCGACGTGGCAGTCGAAGAAGAAGGAGAGGCGCGGCGCAAACTCATCCACCGGCAGTCCGGCGTCGATCCCGGCCTGCACGTAGGCGATGCCGTCCGCCAGGGTGAAGGCCAGCTCCTGCGCCGCGGTCGCGCCGGCCTCGCGGATGTGGTAGCCGCTGATGCTGATGATGTTCCACCGGGGCAGTTCGCGCGCGCCGAAGACCAGCATGTCCTGGATGAGTTTCATGCTCGGCCGCGGCGGGACGATCCACTCTTTCTGGGCGATGAACTCCTTGAGCATGTCCGTCTGGGTGGTGCCGCCCACCTGGTCGCGCGGGATCCCGCGCTTGTCCGCCACCGCCACGTAGAGCGCCAGCAGGACGTTGGCCGGCGCGTTAATGGTCATGGAGGTGGTGACCTGGTCCAGCGGGAGGCCGTCCAGCAGGATCTCCATGTCGGCCAGGGAGTCGATGGCCACCCCCTCCCGCCCCACCTCGCCCATCGCCCGCGGGTGGTCGG
>CAYHPT010000020.1:0-10232 GCA_964358435.1 uncultured bacterium
GAAACCGACAAACCGAAGGGTCGAATTGGTAGGAGCTGGCGCGGAAACAGACTCCTGGGCCACCGAGGCCAACATCAGCGGAAGGACTATGAACAGAGCGCACGGCATCCACCAGCTCTTCATTGAGAGGTACCTCCCGTTCAAGTTTGGCCTCTCCTATCTTCCAGCGCCCACCGGAGAGCCCGCTTGGCCAGCACCGCACAGGCGTGCCGGCGGTAGGCGGCGGTGCCGCGGACATCGTCGATCGGCCGGGCGGCGGCAGCCACCCGCTCGCCGAATTCCTCGAAGACGCGTGCCGGGACCGGCGCGCGCGGATCGTCCCAGAGCCCGGCTTCACGCCATGCCTTCGCGGCGGAGGCCTCCGCCTGCGGGGCGCGCAGGATCGTCGGCCCGACCGACCCCAGGGCCACGCGCACCTGCCGGCCGTCCACATCGAGCACCAGGCAGAGGCTGGCCACGGCGATGGCCATGGCGTTCCGCGGCCCGACCTTCGAGAAGGATCCCGGGCCGCGCGTGATCCGCCAGCGGGTCCCCAGAATCAACTCCGCGGGATCGATCACCGTCTTCTTCGGTCCGACCATGAACTTGTGCCAGGGGAGCGTCCGGGTTTTCCCGCCGGCCCGCACCAGGACGACCTCGGCGTCGTACGCGGCCAGGACCGGCAGGGCGTCGCCGGCCGGGGAGGCGGTTCCCAGGTTCCCGCCCACCGTGCCGCGGTTGCGGATCTGCGGCGAGCCGACGGTGCGGGCGGCTTCCACCAGCGGCGGGAACCGGGTTAGTTCCCGGACGATCCGGCTGTAGGTCACCCCCGCGCCCAGGAAGAAGGTGCCGTCCTCCCACCGCCACTGCTGCAGTTCGGGCAGGCGGGAGATGTCCATCAGGGCCGGCGGCCGCCGGCGGTCGAAGTTGAGCTCGACCATCACGTCGGTCCCTCCGGCGATGGGCAGAGCCTCCGGACGAGACGCCTTGATGTCGAGGGCTTCGTCCAGCGTCCGCGGCAGGAAAATGTCCATGGGCTCACTGTAACCCTTCAACGGCGGCCTTCCCGCCTTCCTGCAGCCGGACTTTCTTTACATTTGCAGGAAGGAACGCCACAGCAGAGAGAACCCTGTGCCTGTGGAGGCCTTCCTCTCCCTCCGGAACATCACTAAGGCATTTCCTGGAGTCGTTGCCAACGATCGCGTGACCCTGGAGGTCCGGCCCGGGGAGGTCCATGCCCTGCTGGGGGAAAACGGCGCGGGCAAGACCACCCTGATGAGCATCCTCTACGGGATCCACCAGCCGGATGCCGGAGAGCTCTTGCTGCGCGGCCGGCCGGTGCGCATCCGTTCCCCGCGCGACGCCATCGTCCACGGCATCGGCATGGTGCCGCAGCACTTCCTGCTGGTGCGCCGGCACACGGTGGCGGAGAACATCGCGCTGGGGTTGGCCGGCACGCCCCCGCTCTTCCCGGCGCGGCAGGTCCAGCGGCGCATCGAGGAGTTGGGCGAACGCTACGGCTTGGTTGTGGACCCGCGCGCCCCGATCTGGAGCCTCTCCGTCAGCGAGCAGCAGCGGGTGGAGATTCTCAAAGCCCTGCTGCGCGGCGCGGAGATTCTCATCCTGGACGAGCCGACCAGTGTGCTCACGCCGCAGGAGGCGCAGAGTCTCTTCGCCGTGCTGCGGCGGATGAAGGAAGAGGGACACGCCGTCATCTTCATCACGCATAAACTTGACGAGGTGATGGCGGTCGCCGACCGGGTGACCGTGCTGCGGAAGGGCCGTCTGGTGGACACCGTGCCGGTGGCGCGCACCGACAAGCGGGCCTTGACGCGCATGATGGTCGGGCGCGACGTGGAGGTCCGTCTGCAGAAGACGCCCCCCGCCCCCGAGGGCGAGGCGCTGAGGGTCGAGGATATTTGGGCGCGCAGCGACCGCGGCCTGCCCGCGCTGCGCGGCGTGTCCTTTACCGTACGCCGGGGCGAGATCCTCGGGATGGCCGGCGTGGCGGGCAACGGGCAGCGGGAGCAGGTGGAGGTCTTGACCGGACTGCGCCGGGCGGAGCGGGGCCGGGTGCACGTCCTCAACAAGGACGTGACGAACCACTCCGCGCGTCAGGTCATCGAGGCCGGCGTGGCGCACATCCCGGAGGAACGCGTGCGCATGGGGATCGTGCCGGCCATGACGGTGGCCGAGAACCTGGTCCTGCGCCGCTACCGCTACCCCCCGTTCTGCCGGGGGCAACTGCTCGACCTGGAGGAGATCTCCGCCTTCGCCCGCCGGTTGATCGCCGAGTATGAGATCGCCACACCTTCCCTGCGCACCCCGGCGCGCGCACTCTCCGGCGGCAACATCCAGCGGCTGATTCTCGCCCGCGAATTCTCCGGCGAGCCGGGCCTGATCATCGCCGCCCACCCCACCTCGGGCCTCGACGTCAGCGCCACCGAGCAGATCCACTCCCTGCTGCTGCAGCGGCGGGAAGAGGGCGCCGGCATGCTGCTGGTCTCCGAGGACCTGGACGAGGTGCTGGCGCTCTCGGACCGCATCGCCGTCATCTTCGGCGGGGAGATCATGGGGATTGTCCCCGCCGCCGAGGCGAACCGCGAGCGGATCGGGCTGATGATGACGGGGCAGCGGCCATGATGCGCGTCGGGCCTTTCGAGCTCGAGCGGCGGCCGGACCCGCCGCTGACCTGGATCCTGGGCGTCTCCCTGCTGGCGATCCTGGCCGCCATGGCCATGAGCGGGGTGATCTTCTGGAGTTATGGCGTGGAGCCGTTGCGCGCCTACGGCGTGATCATCCGCGGCACCCTGTTCAACGCGAAGGCGCTGCCCGAGGTCGTCCGCTTCGCCATCCCGCTGCTGCTGGCGGGGGTGGGACTCGTGCTGGCGTTCCGCGCCCTCTTTTGGAACATCGGCGCGGAGGGGCAGATTCTGGCCGGGGCGACGGCGGCAACGTGGGTGGCGCTTTTCTCACCGGTGCCCGATGCCCTGAAGTTGCCCATGATGTTCATCGCCGGCTTCGTCGGCGGGGCCCTCTGGGGATTCATTCCGGCCCTCCTCAAACTGCGGCTGGCCGTGAATGACGTCATCTCCACGCTGATGATGAACTACATCGCCCTCTACCTGGTCTCGTGGCTCGTCCACGGCCCGTGGAAGGGACCGGAGATGCGCGGGTTCGCCTTTACGAACGAGTTCCCCAAAGCCGCGCAGATTCCCCTGATCGCCGGGACGCGGATTCACTGGATCACCCTGATCCTGGGAATTGCCCTCGCCCTGGGCGTGGCCTTCGTCCTGGCCCGCACGCGGCTGGGGTTCGAGATCCGCGTGCAGGGGGAGAGCTCCGACGCCGCGCGCTACGCCGGCATCGACCCGATGCGTACGACCTTGCTGGTGATGCTCTTCGCCGGCGGCGCGGCCGGTTTGGCCGGCGTGGGTGAGGTCGGCGGCATCCACCACCGGCTGCTTGACCCGAACCAGATCTCGCTGGGCTTCGGCTACGCCGCCATCATCGTCGCGTGGCTGGCCCGCGGCAGTCCCGTCGCGGCGATCCTCACCTCGCTGTTTCTCGGCTTCATCTTCACCAGCGGCGACGTGATGAAGGTGGCGCTGCAGATGCCGGCCCGGGTGACGGACGTCTTCAACGGGCTGATCCTCTTCTGGCTGATCGGCAGCGAACGCCTGCTCTTCTACCGCGTCCGCTGGGCGCCGGGCCGGGCCGTGCGGGAACCGCTGCCCGTCGTGGGCGCGGGTGCCGATCCGGGCGCGCCGGGCATCTCCGGGGGAGACCAATAGATGGAAGAGTGGGTTGTCAACACCTTCATCCGCGGCCTCGCCCTGGGCACCCCGCTGCTCTGGGCCGCGCTGGGGGAGATCTACGCCGAGCGTTCCGGTGTCGTCAACCTGGGCGTGGAAGGCATGATGATCCTCGGCGCCTTCTCCGCCTTCGCCCTAGCCCAGACCACGGGGAACCCGCTGCTGGGGCTGCTGATTGCGGCGGGTGCGGGCGCGGTGGCGGCGCTGCTGCACGCTTTCGTGACGATCACGCTGCGCGCCAACCAGTACGTCTCCGGCCTGGCGCTGACGATGCTGGGCCTGGGGCTTTCGGCTCTGCTCGGGCGGCGCTGGGAGGGCCTCCCTCTGTTGGACACGCTGCCCGAGGTGTCCGGCTTCACCTATCTGAGCGTGCTGGTGGCGGTGCTGCTGTGGTTTGTCCTCTACCACACGCGGTGGGGGATCGTCATCCGGTCCGCCGGGGAGGCGCCGGCGGCGGTAGACACCCTGGGCGTGAACGTCTCGCTGGTCCGCTACCTGGCGGTCATCTTCGGCGGCGCGCTCGCGGGCGTGGGCGGCGGTTTCCTCTCGGTGGCCTACCGCCCGTCCTGGACCGAGGGGATGACCAACGGCCTGGGCTGGATCGCCATCGCCATCGCCATCTTCGCCTCCTGGGATCCACTGCGGGCGGTCGCCGGCGCGTTCTTCTTCGGCGCGCTCTTCCACCTGTCGTTCCGCCTGCAGACCTGGGTGGCCCCGGAGCCGCTGCAGATGATGCCCTTTGCGTTTACGATAGTAGTGTTGGCCCTGACGGCCCGGCGGGGCGGGCGGGCGCAGGGCGCACCTGCGGCATTGGGCCTGCCGTACGTCCGTGGGGAGAGGTGACAGGAGGGGGGTGGGAGCGGTCGGCGTGGACGGCAAGGCGTTGAGTCCGGGGAGTTGAGGGGAGGGCAACGATGCGCTGGATGAAGACATTGCTTGTTGTCGGGTTGATTCTCGCATTCGCTACCGCCGGGCCCGGCCTCGCGCAGACGAAACTGAAGGTCGGGTTCATCTACGTGGGGCCGATCGGGGACTACGGCTGGACGCACGCGCACAATCAGGCGCGGCTCATTGCCGAGAAGACGCTACCCATCGAGACCCTCTATGTCGAGTCGGTTCCCGAGGCGCAGGTGGAGCCGTTCATCGACAAGCTGATCCAGCAGGGGTCCAAGGTCGTCCTGACGACCAGCTTCGGGTTCATGGACGGCACGCTGGCCATGGCCAAGCGCTACCCGAACATCATCTTCGGGCACGCCAGCGGCTTCAAGCGCAACCCGAACATGTTCACCTACATGGCCGACTTCTACCAGATCTACTACCTGAACGGTTTGATGGCCGGCGCACTGACCAAGACCGGCAAGGTGGCCTACGTGGGCGCCTTCCCGATTCCCGAGGTCAAGCGCCACCTCGGCGCGTTTGCCCTCGGCGTGCGCGCGGTCAACCCCAAGGCTACCGTCAACGTGCGCTGGCTCTTTGCCTGGTTTGACCCGGCGAAGGCCAAGGAGGCGACCGAGGCCCTGATCGCCGAGGGGGCGGACGTCTTCGCCTTCACCGAGGACTCGCCGACGGTCGTGCAGGTGGCTGCCAAGAAGGGGCTGCCCAGCTTCAGCCACTACTCCCCGATGCAGCGGTACGCCCCGCAGGGTGTCGTGTCGGGGCAGCTCGTGCACTGGGAGACGATCTACATCGACTTCCTCTCCAAGGTCCTGGCGGGTAAGTACAACGCCACCAACATTCAGAATGTCGACTACTGGTGGCTACTGGCGGAGAAGGCCGCCGAACTGGGCGGCGAGTTCGGTGTCCCCATCAACCCGGTGTGGGTCCCCAAGCTGCAGGCCACCAAGGTGAAGACGGCCGACTTCGGCACGATCACCGTCTACGACCTGGTGATGAAGCGACTGGCCCAGATGTCCAAGTCGCCGGTTGCATTCGACCCATTCACTGGACCGATCCGCGACCGCAAGGGCGTGTTGCGCGTTCCGGCCGGGAAAACGATGACGGTGCTGGAACTGACCACGATGGAGTGGGCGGTGCCGGGCATCGTCGGCCCCTGGCCGAAGGAGCCGTAATTCGGGCGAACTGCCCCGAGCGGAAACATGACGGCGGGCGCCGCAACGGCGCCCGCCGTTGCTTTCCGGGGGCGTTCCCAATTGCCGGCGGTAGCGATGCTGGACGATCAGCGGTTCGACTCCGGCATCAATTTGAAGACGGGCAGGATGCCCAGGTGGTGTACGTCGGGCCACTCTTCCCCCTCCAGCAGGAGCGCCGCCTTGGCCACCACGTGACCACCGGCCTGCTGGACGAGTTCACCCATCGCCTGCAGCGTCTCCCCGGTGCTGACGATGTCGTCGACAATGCCGACCTTTTTCCCCTTGACCTTCATCGCGTCGCGTCCGTCCATGAAGAGTTCCTGGGCGGTCTTGGCCGTGATGGGCTTGTAGCGGACCACGAGCGGCGAGAGCATGAAGGGCCGGATCTCTTTGCGGCAGACCACGTAGGGCTTCAGCCCCAGGTAGGTAGCGATGGCGTGGGCGAGGGGGATGCCCTTCGTCTCCGTGGTGACGAAGATGTCACAGCCGGATATCGTTGGAGCCAGGATCTTCGCCGCGCGGTCGATCACTTCGGTGTCCCCCAGGCTGTAGTAGTAGGCGATCCAGGTGTCGGGCGCGATCTGGATCAGCGGCAGGGTCCGGACCGTCCCCGCGACCTCCAGGTCGTAGGTGGGCTGCCCGCGGAACGGCAGGATGTGGGCCATAGATCACCTCGGCTCATCCCTTCCCGGGCGCCTCCGCCTTTTCCTGTGCGCCGCCCCGGCCCGCCGCGTGCAGCCTGTCGGCGTGCTCCGCCAACAGCTCCCAGGCCGTCCGCACGTGCGCCTCCGTGGTGCGCAGGTTGCCCACGGCCAGCCGCAGGGCGAGGCGGCCGCCTAGCCGGGTGTGTGAGAGGTACGCGCGGCCGGTGGCGTTGACGGCGTCGAGCAGCCGCTCATTGAGCGCATCAAGATAGGCGTCCCGCTCCTCCTCCGGCCCGGCCGGCCGACCGGCGGGGCGGGCGCGGAAGCAGACCACGCTGAACGGGGTCGGCGCGAGCCGTTCGAAGTCGGGATGCGCGTCCACCCACGAGGCGAAGAGGTGGCCCAGGCGGATGTGCTCACGGATGCGCGCGGCCAGTCCCTCCCGCCCGAAGTAGCGGATGACCATCCAGAGTTTGAGGGCGCGGAACCGGCGGCCCAACTGGATCCCGTAGTCCATGAAGTCCCGCACCGCCGCCTGCTCGGCCTCGGCCGTGCGCAGGTACTCCGGCACCAGGCTGAAGGCGCGGCGCAGGACGTCGGCGTGGCGGCAGTAGAACGCGCTGCAGTCGATCGGCGTGAAGAGCCACTTGTGCGGGTTGATGACGATGGAGTCGGCCCGCTCGCACCCGGCGAGCGCCCAGCGGAACTCCGGCGCGACGGCGGCCATCCCGGCATAGGCGCCGTCCACGTGCAGCCACAAGCCTTCGCGGGCGCAGATCTCGGCAATGGTGGGCATCGGAGCGACGCTGGTGGGCGAGGTCGTGCCCACGGTGGCCACGACGCAGAACGGCCGCCGGCCGGTGCGGCGGTCCTCCGTGATGGCCTGGGCCAGTGCCGCCGCGTCCATGCGGAACTCCGCGTCCACGGGGATCTTGCGCACACCCTGTTGGCCCAGCCCCAGGGTGATCGCCGCCTTTTCAATGGAAGAGTGGGCCTGCTCGGAAGTGTAGAGGCGGAGCCGCGGCCCGCCGGCCATCCCCTCGCGGCGGACGGCGTCGCCTGCGGCTTCGCGGGCGGCGGCGATGGCGCAGAGGCTGGCCACCGAAGCCGTGTCCATGATGATGCCAAACTGCGGCGGCAGGCCGACCATCTGCCGCAGCCAGTCCAGCGCCACCTCCTCCAGTTCCGTCACCGCAGGGGAGGTCTTCCAGAGCATCCCGTTGACATTCAGGGCCGCGCTGAGTAGTTCGCCGAGAATACCCGGGCCTGACCCGGTGATGGCGAAGTAGGCGAAGAAGGCGGGGTGGTTCCAGTGGGTGATGCCGGGGATGATGTGGTGGGTGAAGTCCGCCAGAATCGCCTCCATCGATTCGCCCTGCGCCGGCGGTTCTGCCGGCAGGGCCCGCCGCAGCGCGCCCGGCTCCGTGCGGGCCAGCACCGGATAGCGCTCCGGGTGCGCCAGGTAGTCGGCGATCCAGTCCACCACCTGATAGCCGTACCGGCGGAACTCCTCCGAATTCATGTCCATCGCCGGCTGCTCCTGCGCTGACATTCTGCTCCCTCCCGATGGGCTTCCTTTGCTCTGTTCTGGCTCGCCGGATGCGACGCCTGCTCTCTCGACGCAGGAAGCCTCACCCGTTGCAGTGAAGGTGAAGGCATGGACCTGCCGCGCGTGATTCAGGTGGCCCGCGGGCTCCAGCCCGCCGATCTGCTTCTGGCCAACGCGCGCGTCATCGACCTCTACAACAACGAGGTCGTCGAAGCCGACGTGGCCCTGGTGGAGGAGCTCATCGCCGGCATCAGCACGACCCCCGGCGCGTACAAGGCCAAAGAGATGCACGACCTGAAGGGCGCCTACCTGGCTCCCGGTCTGATCGACGGGCACGTGCACATCGAGAGCGCGATGGTCAGCGTGCCGGAATTTGCCCGCGCCGTCGTCCCCCACGGCACCACCACCGTCATCGCCGACCCGCACGAGATCGCCAATGTCCTGGGCATGAGTGGCATCCGCTACATGCTGCAGGGGGCCAAGTACAACCCGCTGAGCGTCTTCGTCATGGCCTCCTCCTGCGTCCCCGCCGGACCGATGGAGAGCGCCGGCGCGGAGATCACGGCTTACGACCTGGAGACGCTGATGCAGGACAAGTGGGTGCTCGGGCTGGCGGAGATGATGAACTACCCCGGTCTACTCAGTGCCGATGAGGAGGTGCTGGCGAAACTGCGGGCCGCCGGCCGCCGTCCCGTGGACGGGCACGCCCCGGGTGTGCACGGCCTGGACCTCAACGCCTACATCGCCGCCGGGGTGGGTTCGGACCACGAATGCACGACGGTGGAGGAGGCCCGGGAAAAACTGCAGCGCGGCATGGTCATCATGATCCGTGAGGCCACCCCGGCGCGCAACCTGAAGGACCTGCTGCCGCTGGTCACCCCGCAGAACGCACGGCGGTTCGTCTTCGTCACCGACGACCGCAGCCCGATTCATCTGCTGGAGGAGGGGCACATCGATTCGATGGTCCGGCAGGCCATCGACCTGGGGCTCGATCCCTTCCTGGCGCTGCAGATCGGCAGCCTGAACACCGCGGAGTACTTCGGGCTGCGCGACCGGGGCGCGGTGGCGCCGGGGAAACTCGCCGACCTGATCGTCTTCGACGACATCCTTTCGCCCCGCCCGCGCCTGGTCTACCGGCTGGGCCGCCTCGTGGCGAAGGACGGCGACCTGCTGCCCTACGAGCGCCCGGAGAAACTGCCGGCGCTGCGCGGGTCGGTCAACGTGCCGCGGGCGACCCTGCACTTCCGCATTCCGGCGCGCGGCCGGCGGATCCGCGTGATCGACGTCATCCCCAATCAGATCGTCACCGCGGCGGGGGAGGCGGAGGCGACAATCATGGACGGCGAGGCGGTGGCCGACCCGCAGAAGGACCTGCTCAAAATGGCGGTCATCGAGCGGCACACCGGCAGCGGCCGCGTGGGGTTGGGCTTCGTCCGCGGCTTTGGGCTGAAGCTGGGCGCACTGGCCTCCACCGTGGCGCACGACGCGCACAACATCATCGTCGGGGGGACCAGCGACGACGCCATGCGCGCGGCGGTGGAACTGATCCTGGAGATGCAGGGCGGGCTGGTAGCGGTGGCGGGGCGGGAGGAGGCCCGGCTGCCCCTGCCTATCGCCGGGCTGATGTCCGACGAACCGGTACCGGTCGTCGCCGCACAGCAGCGGGCGCTGCTGCGGATGGCGCGGCGGATGGGCTGCCCGCTGGACGATCCCTTTATGACCCTCTCGTTCCTGGCCCTCTCGGTGATCCCCGCGCTGAAACTGACGGACCGGGGCCTGCTCGACGTCACTCGGTCCGAACTCGTACCCCTCTTTATCGACTGACCTAGCGCTTCGGCCGCACCGAGAAGGTCGACATGGTCATCGTCCGCGTGCAGGACTTGGAGCGGGCCCGCGCCTGGTATGAGGAGAAGCTCGCGCAGCGGGTGTGAACGTCGGCCCGATCCTGGGCGAGCCCGGGCAGACCCAGTAGTTCGAGTTCCGGGATCCAGACGGCAATCTTCTGGAGGTGTGCCACTATTAGGCCAGCGGGTATCCGCGACCCCGGAGGGAGTCGGCATGAGCCCGACGAAAAAGCCGCAGGGGCCGGCACCGGCCGGTACAGGTCTGGAGGACGCGATGATCCTCGTACGCACGTGGTTCCGGACGAAGTGGG
>CAYHPT010000021.1:0-10167 GCA_964358435.1 uncultured bacterium
AGCCGGCGCCGTGTTTCCAGTGAGAGTTGTCCCGTGCGCCGGAGCTCTTCCTGCACCAGCGCGTACTGCGCCGGTTCGCAGATGACCCCGACGCGCTGCCAGTTCTTCGCGGCGGCACGCAGCAGGGCGACGCCCCCGATGTCGATCCACTCGGTGAGATCCTCTGCGCGCTCGCGTTCTGCGGCCGCCGCCTCAAACGGATAGAGGTTGACGACGACGAGGTCGATCGGCCTGATCCCGTGCCGGGCCAGTTCCTCCGTGTGGCGAGGCCCGTCGGCCAGGATGGCGGCGGCGATCGCCGGGTGGAGCGTCTTCACCCTGCCGTCCAGGAGCTCGGGGTACCCGGTGAGCGCCGACACGGGGGTCACGGGCAGAGCCGCCTCTGTCAACGCGCGGGCGGTGCCCGCCGTGGAGATGAGTTCGAACCCGATCTCCGCCAGCGTGGTCGCGAAAGGAACCAGGCCGGCTTTGTCCGAGACGCTGATCAGTGCGCGCCGCATGCTCCCCTCATCCTCCGGCGGGCGCGGCGGCGCCGCGACCGGGTAGCAGCCTTCCCTCAGCGACCGCACGCACCACAGCGGGGTAGAGCCGGTGTTCCGCCTCGGTCACGCGCGCGGCCAGGGCGGCCGGCGTGTCGCCGGCAAGGACCGGCACGGTGACCTGCGCCACGATCGACCCGCCGTCCACCGTCTCGTTGACCAGATGAATCGTGCAGCCGCTCTGGGTTGCGCCGGCGGCCAGCACCGCCTCGTGCACGTGCAGGCCGTGCATGCCCGGGCCGCCGAACGCGGGGAGCAGCGCCGGGTGAATGTTCAGGATGCGCTCGGGGAACTGCGCGATAAACCACGTCGAGAGGATGCGCATGAACCCCGCCAGGCAGATCAGATCCACGCGCGCCTCGCGCAGCAGGCGGACAAGGTCCGCCTCAAAATCCCGCCGGGGCCGACCTCGATTGTCGACGAACTGCGCCGGAATCCCCGCCCGCCGCGCCCGGTCCAGCGCGGGAGCGTCCGCGACGTTGGCGATGACCACTGCGACCTCATACGGGGCGCCGGCCGCGCCGGTGTCGAGCAGCGCCTGAAGGTTCGAGCCGTATCCGGAGGCGAGCACGCCGACACGGATCATGTGAACACCACGTCGCGATCTCCCGGTACGACCTCACCGATGACCCAGGCCGTTTCGCCGGCCGCGCGCAAAACCTCCAGGGTGCGCGCAGCATCTGACGACGAGACCATTG
Organism: uncultured bacterium; assembly: GCA_964358435.1. Lineage (GTDB taxonomy): Bacteria > Sysuimicrobiota > Sysuimicrobiia > Sysuimicrobiales > Humicultoraceae > Humicultor. The sequence continues at coordinate 1,238 of CAYHPT010000021.1, forward strand.
CGACCATGCCGACGCCGAGGTTGAAAACACGGCGCATCTCCTCGGGATCCAGCGCGCCCAGCCGCTGGAGGAAGGGAAAGATCGGCGGCACGGGCCAGCCGGGCACAAGATGCGCCCGCAGGCCAGGCGGCAGGATGCGCGCGATGTTCCCGGGGAGTCCCCCGCCGGTGATGTGCGCGGCGGCGTGCACCGGCACCCCGCCAAGGAGATTCAGGATCGCCGGCGCGTAGCAGCGGTGCGGGCTCAGGAGGGCGGCCCCGATGGATTCGCCGAGGTCCTCCTCAGGTCGCGACAGATCCAGATCCTCCACCAGACGGCGGGCGAGGCTGTAGCCGTTGGTGTGCAACCCGGTGGAGGCCAGGCCGATGATCTGGTCACCCGCACGCACGCGCGCCGGGCCCAGGTCCGCATTCACGATGCCGACCATGGCGCCGGCGACATCGTACCTCCCCTCGTAGTAGACGCCGGGCATCTCCGCCGTCTCCCCACCGATCAGCGGAATCCCTAACCGGGCGCACATCTCGCTCATGCCTTCGATCAGTGTGGTCAGCAGGTATCCATTCAGATGAGGCATCGCCACGTAGTCAACGAAGCAAAGGGGCCGCGCGCCGGCCGCGGCCAGGTCATTGGCACAGTGCGCCACGATGTCCGATCCGATCACGCGGTCCTGCCCCAGGCGGCGGGCCAGTACGGTCTTGGTTCCGACGCCGTCGATCGTGATGGCAATCTGTGATGTCCCGGCGGGCAGCCGCAGGATGCCCGCGAATCCTCCCCAGGGGGAGATGTCCGGGCCGAACGTCTGCGTGATCGCGGCGCCCAGCGTCTCCAGGAGACGCGCCTTCCCCTCCACATCGACGCCGGCGTCGCGATAGGTCAGCGGCCGGGCCACACCGCCACCTCCGGCACCCCGCGCGGGCCGACCGGCTCCATCCGCTCCAGCGCGGCGCGGCCCGCTTCCTCCTCTGTGGGCACCCGCGTGGGGTACCGGCCGTCCAGGCAGGCCATGCACAGCGCCTCCGCAGGGAGACTAAGTGCCTCCACCAGACCCACTTGACTCAGGTAGCCGAGCGAGTCGGCGCCGATCTGCCCGCGGATCTCCTCCACCGCGCGCGTGGCGGCGATCAACTGCCCGCGGCTGCTAGTGTCGATCCCGTAGAAGCAGGGAAAACGGATCGGCGGGCTGCTGACCCGCATGTGCACCTCCCGCGCCCCGGCGCGGCGCAGCAGCGCCACGATGCGCCCGCTGGTCGTCCCCCGGACGATGGAGTCGTCGACGAGCACGACGCGGCGGCCTTCCACGACCTCGCGCAGCGCGTTGAGCTTGATCTGCACCCCGGCATCCCGTACGGCCGGAGAGGGCTGGATGAAGGTGCGGCCGATGTAGTGGTTCTTGATCAGACCGATCTCCAGCGGGAGGCCGGACTGTTCCGCGTAACCCATCGCCGCGGAACTGCCGGAGTCCGGGACCGGCACCACCAGATCCGCCTCCGCCGGGTGTTCCCGCGCCAGGATGCGCCCCATCCGCCGGCGGGCCTGATGCACGTTGCGATGAAACAGCACGGTGTCCGGCCGGGCGAAGTAGATGTACTCGAAGACGCAGTGGGCGCGGCGGGGCGCCTCGAGGACGGGGCTGGCGCGGACGCCCTCCACGGTGCAGACCACCAGCTCCCCGGGTTCGACCTCACCCAGGGGCTCGCCGCCGACGTGGTCGAAGGCGCACGTCTCCGAGGCCAGCATCCAGAAGTTCGGTCCGCCGCCGAGGATGAGCGGCCGGATCCCGTGCCGGTCGCGAAACCCCAGCACCATATCCTCGACGAGCACCGTCACGGTGAACGCGCCCTCGAGTTGCTGCATGCAGTCACGCGCCGCCTCCTCTGCCGTGGAGACGGGGGCCCGCGCCATCAGATGGGCGATGACCTCGGTATCGGTACTGGAGGTGAAGACGCACCCGTCCGCCTCCAGGGTGCGGCGCAGGGCCGGGGCGTTGATCAGATTGCCGTTGTGGGCCACGGCCAGCGGGCCCCACGGCGAGGAGACGATGATCGGTTGCGCGTTGGCCAGCGTGGCCGACCCCATCGTCGCGTACCGGACGTGTCCGACGGCCAGCCACCCGTCCAACGCCAAGATGATCTCCGGCGTAAACACCTGGGCGACCAGGCCGAGGTCCCGGTGCGCGGCCAGCGTGTGTCCATCAGATGCGGCGATGCCCGCGCTCTCCTGACCGCGGTGCTGCAGCGCGTAGAGCGCCAGGTGAATCAAGGGCGCTGCGGGCGCGCGGCAGTCGCGGCAGAGGATCGCGGCGACGCCACATTCCTCTTTCCAGGTCCGCTCGCTCGCGGCGTCCATCAACTGGCCTGCCTCGCTAGGCTCATCCACGCCCGCCGCAGGCGAGCGAGGGACAAGTTAATCACGCCGCGCTCGTCCGAGTCGCCAATCCGGAACCGCCGCCCCCCGATCCGGCCGAGCACGGCGAAAGGAACGTCGTGGGCGCGGGCGAGCGACTGCAGTTCCGCCAGACCATTGGGCGGGACGGCACACACCACGCGCGTCCCGCCTTCGCCGAAAAGGATCGCAGCAGCGGCGCGGCCACGCAGTGTGACCGTGGCGCCACGATCGAGGATCAGGCAGCACTCCGCCAGGGTCGCAGCAAGGCCACCGTCCGAGACGTCGTGCGCCAGGGCCACCGCGCCGCGCTGCACCGCCTCGCGCACGCAGGCCAGGGTGCGCCGCGCCGCATCGAGATCGGGGCGGTGGAAGCCGGGAGCGAGAGAACCCCAGAACTCGCCGGCATAGAGCGATCCGCCCAGGCCGCTCTCAGCGGCACCGAGCAGCACCAGGAGGTCGCCATCCTGCGGTACCGGCGGCGCCGGCGTCACATCGGGGACGAGCCCGACCATGGCAACCATGGGAGTGGGCAGGATCGGCCCGGCCGGGCCCTCGTTATAAAAGGAAACGTTGCCTCCCACCACCGGGACTCCCAGCGCCCGGCAGGCGGCGGCGATGCCCTGCACCGCCTGCACGAAGGTCCAGAAGACCTGCGGGTCTTCGGGGCTGGCGAAGTTGAGGCAGTCGGTCACGGCCAGAGGCGACGCGCCGGCGCAGGCCAGATTCGCCGCCGCTTCCAGGACGGTGGCCAGCGCGCCGCCGTAAGGATCGACGGCGCACCGGCGGCCGTTGCCGTCCACGGTCAGCGCCAGCCCCGCAGGCGCGACCTCGGGCAGGCGGAGGACGGCCGCACCCCAACCCGGGCGTACGACAGTCCGCAGTTGGACCATGTGGTCGTACTGCTCGTAGATCGGCGCCTTGCACGCCACCTCCGGCGTCGCCAGCAGCCGCAGGAGGGCGCGCTCGGCATCGACCGGATGCTGCTCCGAAAAGACGAGTTTAGGCACGGGAATCGGCTCGACGTGCCGTGCCGGCGCACGGGTCAGAAGGTCCACCGGCAGATCGGCAACGAGGACGCGATCAGACCGAGCGTGGAAGTGACCGTCGTCGGTCACGCGACCGACGACCTCCGCCTGCAGACCCCAGCGGCGATAGATCGCGGCGAGGGTCTCCACTTCTCTCGCGCTTGTCACCAGGAGCATGCGCTCCTGCGATTCTGAGAGGAGGACTTCATGCGGCGCCATGTCCCGTTCCCGCAGCGGCACGCGGTGCAGGTCGAGGACCACACCGGTCCCTGCCCGGGCCGCCATCTCCGCGGCGGCGCAGGCCAGACCGCCCGCGCCCATATCCTGCACACCCAGGACGCCCCCGCTCTCCAGCGCCTGCAGGGTCGCTTCGATCAGACACTTCCCGGCAAACGGATCCCCGATCTGCACGGCGGCTCGATCCTCACGCTCCGTGCGCTCATCGAGAATGTCGGAGGCGAAGGCCGCGCCGCCGATGCCGTCGCGGCCGGTCCGCGCGCCCGCGTAGAGCAGGACGGCGCCCGGCGGATCGGCCCGACCACGGACCACGCGATCGGTCCGCACCAGACCCAGACAGGCGACGTTGACCAGGGGGTTGTCACGATAGGCCGCATCCACGGCCAGTTCCCCGCCGACGGTGGGCACCCCGATGCTGTTGCCGTAGCCGGCGACCCCGCCGACGACGCCCGCGAGCAACCGGCGGGCGCGCGCGTCGCCGAGCGGGCCGAAGCGCAGGGAGTCCAGCACCGCGATGGGACGGGCGCCCATCGCCAGGACGTCACGGATGATCCCCCCCACTCCGGTCGCCGCGCCGTTGTAGGGATCGACCGCACTGGGGTGGTTATGGCTCTCCATCTTCCAGACCACCGCCCACCCGGCGCCGATCTCCACCACCCCGGCATTCTCGCCCGGCCCCTGCAGGACCCCGCCGCCGCCCGTGGGCAGCCGGCGGAGCACCTCGCGGGAGTGTTTATACGCGCAGTGCTCCGACCACATGACTGCGAAACAGCGCAGTTCCACCGGGTTCGGCGCCCGTCCGAGCGCGGCGCAGATCGCCGCGTCCTCTTCCGGCGAAAGGCCGGACGCGGCGGCCGGTGCGCCTTCCGGCACAACCTCGACATCCCCGCGGGGCGGAGCCTGCGCCATCCCCGTCACCGCACCCCGGTCATGGCCAGCAGGACCGACTCGAACATCCGGCGTCCATCGCTCGATCCCAGCGGCGCCTCCGCGGACCGCTCCGGGTGCGGCATCAATCCGACGACGTTGCCGGCCCGGTTGCAGACACCGGCGATGGCCCGGACGGCACCGTTCGGATTGGCCACAGGCAGCACCCGGCCGGCGGGATCGCAGTAGCGAAAGATAACCTGCTGCTCGCGCTCAAGGAGGCGGAGCACCTCCGGGGAAGCGGCGTAGCGCCCTTCGGCATGCGCGACCGGCATCCGCAGCACCTCACCTTCCCGCAGCCCCTGCGTGAACGGGGTGCGGACGCTCTCGACGCGAACGTGCACATCGCAACAGATGAAGCGGAGGCTGCGGTTGCGCAGCAGCGTCCCCGGGAGTAACCTCGCCTCGGTCAGGATCTGAAACCCGTTGCAGATGCCCAGGACCGGCACTCCGCGTTCGGCCGCCGCCCGCACGGCATCCACGACCGGCGCGGTCGCGGCGATGGCGCCCGCCCGCAGGTAATCGCCGTAGGAGAACCCGCCGGGGAGTACCACAGCGTCCAGTCCCGCCAGCGACCGTTCCTTGTACCAGACCTCCCGCACGTCCTGGGTGAGCACGTGCCGCAGGACGTGGACGCAGTCCCGATCACAGGTGGAGCCGGGAAAGGTGATGACGCCCCAGATCACTCCGCCGTTCCCCCCGCGGACACCGCCTGCCGCTCGCCGTCCTCAATCCGCCACGTCTCGATCAGCGGATTGGCCAGGAAGCGGGCGCACATCTCCTCCACGTCGCCGGCGCCATCGGGCAGGACGAGTTCCAGATACTTGCCCGCGCGCACCTCATGCACGGCGAAACCGAGCGCGCGCAGCCCCTGCCGGATGGCCTGCCCCGGCGCATCCAGCACGCCCGGCTTCAGCGTGATCACCACGCGCACCGTCCTCATCGCTTCTCCTCGTCCTCTAACGGCTCGCCGACCAACCGGCGGTAGACCTCCCGGTAGCGCGCCGTCGTCGCTGCCCCCACGTCGGGCGGCAGTGACGGCGCGGGCGGCTCCCGGTTCCAGCGGATGCGGGTGAGGTAGTCGCGGACGAACTGCTTGTCGAAGGGCTCCAGGTGCCCCCGCCGGTATGCCTTAGCGTCCCAGTAGCGTGACGAATCCGGTGTCAGCGCCTCGTCGATGAGCAGCAGCGTGCCGTCGGGGAGCAGACCGAACTCAAATTTCGTATCCGCGAGGACCAGCCCGCACTCCCCCGCGTGCGTTTGGGCGAAACGGTACAGTGCGACCGCCGCCTCCCGCAGGCGTTGCGCCAGGTCGAGGCCGACCGCCGCTTTCAGTTGCGTGAATGTGATGTTCTCGTCGTGGCCGGTCGCGGCTTTAGTCGCCGGGGTGAAGAGCGGTTCCGGGAGCATCGCGCCGAGCCGCAGGCCGGCGGGCAGACGCAGGCCGGCCACGGTGCCGCTGGTGCGGTATTCCTCCCAGGCGGATCCGGCCATGTAGCCCCGCACGACGCACTCCACGTCGATCCGCTGCGCGCGCCGCACCACCATCACCCGCCCGCGCAGCGCCGCCAGCATCGGATCGGAGGGCGGGAGCAGCCCGTCCAGGTCCAGGGACAGGAAATGGTTGGGAACCAGATGCGCCGTCCGCGCAAACCAAAACGCGGAGAGCCTGGTGAGGACGCGCCCCTTATCGGGGATTGCGGTGGGGAGCACGTGGTCAAAGGCGGAGAGCCGGTCGGTAGCCACCAGCAGCAGCCGGTCGCCGGGCAGCGCGTAGATGTCGCGCACTTTGCCCCGCGCCCGGAGCGGGAAGGGCAGGTGCGTCGCGGCGATGACCGCCGCATCGCTGCTCATCTTCCACTCGCCGGCTGACGCTGCGGTGCCGGTTCGCCGGCCAGGACACGGTCGATGATCATCGGCACGTGGCGCAGGTATGGCGCCAGGTCGAAGCACCGCTCCAACCGCGCCGGATCGAGCCATCCCCGCGCGGCGACGAGCGCCCGGAAGGCTCCATCGGTATCGAGCGCCTCCATCGCCGCGGACTGCACCGCGGCGTAGGCCTCATCCCGCGGCAGCCCCTTCTCCAGCAGCGCCAGGAAGACGGCGTGGCTGAAGACGACCCCGCCGTAGCGCCAGAGGTTGCGCCCCATCGCCTCGGGGTAGACGCGCAGGCCGCGGATGACGCCGGTCAGCGTGCGCGTCATGTAGTGGATCAGCGTGGTCGCCTGAGGGAAGGTGATCCGCTCGGCGGAGGAGTGGGAAATATCCCGCTCCCCCCAGAGCGCCTGATTTTCCAGCGCCGCGACGGCGTGCCCGCGCACGATCCGGGCGAGACCGCAGATCCGCTCGCAGAGGATGGGGTTGCGCTTGTGCGGCATGGCCGACGACCCGGTCTGGCCACCGCGGAACGGTTCCTCCACCTCCCGGATTTCGGTCCGCGCCAGCTGCCGGATGTCTGTGGCGATGCGTTCCAGCGTTCCGCCGAGCACCGCCAGCGCGCCGACGTACTCCGCGTGCCGGTCGCGCTGCAGGATCTGCGAGGAGACCGGCGCGGGGACGAGCCCCAGGGCCGCGCAGACGTGCTCCTCGACGCGCGGATCGAGATGGGCGTAGTTGCCCACCTCACCGGAGAGCTTGCCGACGCGCACCCCTTCGCGCGCCCGCCGCAGCCGCTCCTGCCCCCGCCGCACCTCGCTGTACCAGAGTGCCGCCTTCAGGCCGAAGGTGATGGGTTCGGCCAGGACCCCGTGCGTGCGGCCGGCCATCATGGTCTCCCGGTGCCGCCGCGTCAGATCCCGCAGGGCGGCCTGCAGGTCATCCAACGCCGCGGCGATCAGGTCGGCCGCCCGGACCAGCAGCACCGACTGCGCCGTGTCCACGACGTCCGACGACCCCAAGCCGCGGTGCAGGAAGCGGGCGATCTCGCCGGTCACTTCCGCCACGGAGCGGAGGAACGCGACCACATCGTGCTGTGTCTCCGCCCGCTCGATCGCGGCGATGCGCTCCGGCGTGCCGGCGCGCGCTTCCCGTCGCAGCCGCGCCGCCGCGTCCGCCGGAATCACGCTCAGGGCGGCCTGCGCCTCCGCCGCGAGCAGTTCGATCTCCAGCCAGAGACCAAAGCGCGTCTCCGGCGCCCAGAGCGCGCGCATCTCCGGGGTGGCGTAGCGGTCAAGCACCGCCGATCACCTGCGGTGCGGTCCGCCGCAGCAGCGTGCCGCGGCCGCGTCCGATGCCGACAAACGTGACGGGGACGCCGACGAGCGCCTCCAGCCGTTCGACGAAGCGCTGCGCCGCCGCGGGGAGATCGGCACATGACTGGATCCCACCGTCGAGCGACCAGCCGGGCCATTCCTCATAGACCGGCTGGACGCGGGCCATCACGGCCGTGTGCGGCACGGTGGTGAGCAGCCGGTCGCCATCGCGGTAGGCGACGCATACCTTGACCCGGTCAAACCCGGCAAGGACGTCGAGTTTCATCACCGCGAGTTCGGTAAACCCGGCCACCTCCGCGGCATAGCGCGCCGCCACCCCGTCAAACCAGCCGCAGCGCCGCGGCCGTCCCGTCCGGGCACCGTACTCTTGCCCGGCCTCGCGGAGGCGGTCGCCCATCTCATCGGGCACTTCTGTGGGGAAGGGCCCGGCGCCCACGGCCGTCGTGTAGGCCTTCACCACGCCGATGACGCGGGTGATCTCCGCCGCCGGGATCCCCGCGCCCGCGGCCGCGCCGCCGGGTAGGCACGTGGAAGAGGTGACGTAGGGATAGAGGCCCCAGTCGAGGTCCCGCATCACGCCGAGGTGCCCTTCCAGCAGCAGGCGCCGCCCTGCGCGCCGCGCGCCCGTAAGGAACACGTGCGAGTCCACCACGTACGGCGCGAGATGGTCTCGCCAGGCGCGGCAGCGGCGGAGCAGGCCATCCGGCTCCAGGTCGGTGCAACCGTAGACGCCCTGCAGCACCGCCCGTTTCCGCGCGCCCACATACCGCACCACCTCACGGAGGTGGTCGTCGGCAAAGAGATCGCCCACGCGCACGCCGCTGCGGGCGACCTTGTCGGCGTAGACCGGCCAGATCCCCTGCCGGGTTGTGCCGTGGGCGGCGGCGCCGCGGACCTCTTCCTCCAGTTCGTCCTGCACCACGTGGTGGGGGAAGACGAGATGGGCGCGGTCGGAGATGCGCAGCCCCGAGACGTCTACGCCGCGGTCCTGCAGTTCGCGCACCTCCTGCAGCAGGACATCGGGATTGACCACCACTCCCGGCCCGAGCAGGCAGATCACACCGGGATGGAAGATCCCCGACGGGACGAGGTGGAGGCGGAAGGCCCCGCGCTCGTTGACGATCGTGTGCCCGGCGTTGCTGCC
>CAYHPT010000022.1:0-9455 GCA_964358435.1 uncultured bacterium
TGATGGCACAGCGGGGGGGGGGGGGGCCCTGCCCCAAACTACCCCCGGGGGCCCGTTGCCCACCACCCCCGCCGCTATGCATGTATCTCGATCCCGTCGCCGTCTTCCAGGACGTGGTCGCGACTGACCATTTGACCGGAAAACTCATCCCGGCCCCAGAGACGCGCGTACTTCAGGCGTTCCACGAAGTCTTTGTGGATGGTCTCGGCGGCGTCGAGTACGGTGGCGCCGCGTTTGAGCACGAACGGCGCGGTCAGGTCGGCCTTCCTCCCCGGTGGCTTGCTGTAGACGCGGATCACTTCCAGCAGGTCAAAGAGCCGCCGCCGCAGCGCCTCCAGGTTCTCACCGGTCACGGTGGAGGCAGGGAGCACGGGTAACCGCGACCCGAAGAACTCCTCGAAGAGGGCGAGCCGCTCGCGCGTCCCCGGCGCATCGACCTTCAGCCCGACGAAGATCGCGGGCTTGCCGGAGTGTGACGGCGCGGCCGGCGACCGCAGCGGGATCTTCGCCGTCTCGAGCAGGGCCAGGACGGGCTGCGTCTGGCTGAGCGCGTCCTCGGCTGCCAGGTCCACGGTAATGAGGGCGGCATCGGCGGAGCGGATGATGCCGTAGAGCCACCCCTCGCTGAGGTCTACCGTGAGCGGGGGGAGGTCCACCAGCTGGATCTGGACGTTCTCGAAGGGCACCATGCCCGGCAGCGGGACGCGCGTGGTGAAGGGGTAGTCGGCGACCTCCGGCTCGGCGCGGGAAAGCGCCCGCAGGATCGAGGACTTGCCGGCATTCGGCGCGCCCACCAGGACGACCTGGCCGGCGCCCTCCTTCTCCATGTGGTAGAAGGGTTTCTGCCGGACCGCCCCCTTGCGCCGCTGCAGGATCTCGTTGCGCGCCCTGGCGATGCGGCGCTTGATGTCCGCCTGCATCTTCTCTGTCCCCTTGTGTTTGGGGATGGTCGCCAGCATCTCCTCAAGGGCGGCCAGCTTGTCCTGCGGAGTGGTGACCTCCTTCCACTTCCGCTCGGCGGCCCGGTAGTCGGGGGTCAGGTTGGCGGGCATCGTCTCGGGATTATTGTAGCAACGGCTCGCCACCGTCCGCCCGCCTTTGCTACACTGCACGCAACCAGCAGGTCGATTTGCGTGAGGAGGCGCTGTGGCCGAAGCCGTGGAGGGTGTCCAGGATCGGGACGGGGAGGCCGCGCGGGCGACCAGCGGCATCGCCCTGCTGGCGCCGCTCCGCGTCCGCAACTACCGCAACCTCTGGATCGGGCAGACGATCTCACTCGTCGGGGACCAGTTCAAGTTCGTGGCCCTCTCCTGGCTGGTCCTCACGCTGACGGGACGCAGCGGGGCGCTCGGCACGGTCCTGATGCTGCAGGCGATCCCGCGGTCCATCCTCATGCTCTTCGGCGGCGTGGCCAGCGACCGCCTGCGGCCGCGCACGGTCATGCTCTTCTCGGATCTCTTCCGCGCGGTCGTCGTGGGGACCATCGCCGTCCTGACCGCGACCGGCCGGATCACCCTGCCGGCCGTCTACGCGCTGGCGCTCCTCTTTGGCATCGTCCAGGCCTTCTTCTTTCCCGCCGCCTCCGCCATCACCCCGGACCTCGTGGACGCCCGGCTGCTGCGCCCAGCGAACGCGCTGAACCAGATGGCCAACCAGATCGTGCTCACGGCCGCACCGGCCGCGGCCGGGTTCCTCGTCGCCCGCGTCGGCACCGCCGGCGGGTTTGCCGTCGACGCGACGAGTTTCCTGATCTCGGCGCTCTTCCTGCTGTTCATCACCGCTCCACCGCGACCGGTCCGGGCGACGCCCCAGAGTGCGTGGCTGGATCTGGTGGCCGGGCTGCGGCTCGCAAACGGCGACCCGCTGCTGCGCACGATGATCATCATGGCGTCCGTCTTCTTCTTCGGCTTCGCCGGGGCGACATTCGTCGGGCTCCCCGTGCTGGCGAAGGGGCCGCTCGCGGCCGGGCCGCAGGGGTTGGGGATCCTCTTTTCCGCCTCGGGGTTGGGCGCGCTCGCCGGGACGCTCACCGCCGGGGTGGTCGCCGTCCGCCGGCGGGGCGTGCTCAGCGCTGCCCTCGTCGTCGCCATGGGAGTGCTCATGACGCTGGTGGCCACGACGCAGACCGTCTGGCAGGCGGCCGTTCTCCTGCTCTTCTCCGGAGCGATGAGCGGCTGGGTGGGCGTGACCTTCGTCACCCTGATCCAGCAGCGTGCGCCGCACGGGTACGTGGGCCGCGTGATGGGGATGCTGATGTTCGGGATCTACGGCCTCTATCCGGTCTCCTACGCTCTGGCCGGGTGGATCTCCGAACTCACCGGGGTGCGCCTGCTCTTCGTGCTCGGCGGGGCGATGATCGTCCTGTCCGGGCTGGCCGGCCTCTCGGTCCGGGAACTGCGCGCGGTCGACTAGACCTCCCGCGGGTCCCGATCGTCTTCGCCTACTGAGGCCCGTCCTCGCGGAGCAACTCCTGGATGACCTCTCCCGAGGCCCGGGCCATGAAGGCCTGGATCTCCTCGGCGGTGCGGGGATTCGGTTGGTCCGCCCGCGGGGCAAAGACGCGCGTGGCGTTGTACTCCAGAAAGGGCGAGAGTGAGGAGAACGGATAAATCACGTAGACCTTCTTCCCGGTTGTGTGCGCGTGGATCATCTCGGAGAGTACGCCGAACGACATTTGGCTCGTCGGGTAGAAGACCACGTTCACGTGGCTCTGATCGATCAGGCGCAGGTCGCGCACCACGGTGGCGCGGCCCAGGTTGAGGCGCGTGCGCTCGTCCAGGCCCTGCGCCCACGCCTGCGCCTCTTCCAGCGACCCCGCCCAGGCCTCGATCTCCGCGCGCTGCGCCGGAGAAAACTGGGTTTCAAACTCCGAGGTGCCGATGCGGGCGAAGGCCGCGGCCTCCTCATCCTTCACCGAGAGCGGGTCAAAGACGACGAAGTGCTCGCGCAGGCGGTGGGCGAAGGCCCGCGCCTCCTCGATCAGGTACCAGAGCCCCTCCCGCCTTAGGTGGGTGATGGGGTAGCCCAGGTAGAGGCGGGGCCTTTTAAAGCAGATGAGATCGAAGAGGGTCTTGGTCGGCTCGTCGTGGGCGACGACATAATGCGGCACGCGCTCGTAGTCGGCCAGCATCTTGGTGAGGAAGACTTCCTGCTCCTGCCAAAGGATCAGTTCGTTGGTCGGCACCTGATCGCGCCACTGCTCCGTCTCGATCAGGCGACGGTGGATCTGGTAGACGCTGTCCACGATCGTCACGTAGAAGACGCCTTCGGGCCGCACGGGCGGAGCCAGTTTGAGTTCGGGCAGCGTCTCCTGCACCGCCACCGGCGGCGCACCCGGCGTCAGCCGGCGGCGCGTCTCGTCGAAGAGCAGCTTGAGATAGTGCGTGTCCAGACCCGGGATGAGGTGGCCCTTCCACCAGAAGCAGGCGTGCGTCACCAGGATCGTCGCGCTGTCCTCGCGCCAGAGTTCGGGGTCGTTGACGACCTCCGTGAGCGCCACCGCGCGCAGTTGCTGCAGCGCCTCGTGCGACATGTCCAGGATCGTCTCCGTGCTGACGTCCAGGCCCAGGTCGCGGGCGCGCTCCAGCATGAGCTTCCCCACGTCCACCAGGCGGAGGTGCTTGATCGGCGAGGTCCACCGCCCCTCCAGTTGCGCGCTTTCGATCCACCGCTCCGCGTCGTCCACCAGCCGGACCAGATGGCCGGGACCGCCGCCGAGTTCGCGGACCTTGCCGCAGCCGGAAACGCCGGTCGCAATGACGATCATGATGAACCCCCCACCCGTCCGCCCCCGCCGGCCGCTACTTCATACCGCTGCACTTTTGCCCAGTCTACCGCGAGACCGAGACCCGGTCCGCGCGGCAGGTCGATCATCCCCTCGCGCGGCTGGGGGAACGGTGATGTAAAGATGTCGCGCAGGGGATTCTGCACGGTGCCGCCGCCAGCCGCCAGCAGGTCCGGCAGCATGTACTCGTAGGTCATCAGGTTGGGTGTGGCCGCGGCAAAGTGCAGCGCGGCCAGGTGGGCCACACCCGCGGAGAATCCGGTGTGCGGCGCGACCCGCAGGTTGTACGCGTAGGCCAGTGCGCCGAGCATCAGCGCCGCCGTGAACCCGCCGATGCGGGAGACGTCGGGCTGCAGGACGTCGATGGCCCGCCGCTCGATCAGGTCGCGAAAGCCGAAGATGCCAAACTCCGACTCGCCGCCCGCCAGCGGAATCGTCGTGTTGCGGCGGATCAACTCGTACCCCGAGACGTCATCCGGGGGGACGGGCTCCTCCAGCCAGGTGACATCCAGCGGCTCCAGTTGCCGGCAGAAACGGATCGCCGTGGCCGCGTCGAAGGCGCCGTTGGCGTCGAGCAGGATGGTTACCTCCGGTCCGACCGCCTCGCGAATCGCGCGCCCGGCGGCGACGTCGGCCGACAGGCCGCCCAGCGCCTCGCTCCGCCCGACCTGCACTTTGATCGCCTTGTACCCGGCCCCGGCCTGCTGCCGGGCCTGCGCCACCATCCCGGCGGTGTCCGCCAGGTACACCTTCGAGGCGTAGCAGGGGACGCGGTCCCGGCCCGCCCCGCGCAGCGCCCGGTAGAGCGGCTCACCGCTACTCTGCGCCGCCAGATCCCACAAGGCGATGTCGACGCCGCTCATCGCCTCCAGCACAAAGCCGCGGGAATGGCCCCAGCGGCGCAGTTGGGCGAACATCTCGTCCCAGAGCCGGCCGACGTCCCGCGGGTCGCGTCCCACGAGCAGCGGCGCCAGCAGATCCTCGACGATCGTCGCCGTTACCCGCGGCGCCCGGCGGACGATGCATTCGCCAATGCCGACACGCCCGTCGTCGGTGATCACCTCGACCAGAGTCGCCGTGAACGTCTGATAGGGACCGATCGCAAAGATGACGGGCCGCTCCAGGTGGGCGGCGAGCGCGTGGGTGACGATGCGCTCAATCTTCATCGGTAGAGATCCTCCTCCGGCTCCCGGATCAATTCCGCCGCGCTTCCGTCCGTTCGTTCGAAGCGCGCGCCGCGGATCAGCACCACGGGTGTCCCCTCGTCGGCCTGGCCCTGCAGCAGTCCGGCCGCCGCCGCCAGCTCGTCCGCTACGGCCTCGACCGTCCGCCGCAGGACGTAGCCGTAACGGTCGGGCTGCCCGATGTAACTGAGGAGCGGCGACAGCCCCGCGACGCCGATCGCCACGCCGACGGAACCTTCCCGGTGCGGGCGGCCGTGGCTGTCGCTGATGATCACGGCGATGCGCGCGCCGAAGGCCCGCCCCACCTCGTCGCGGATGGCCCGCGCCGAACGGTCCGGATCAAGCGGCAGCACGCTGATCACTTCGTCGCTGCCGGCGACGTTGGAGTGATCCAGTCCGGCGTTGGCGCAGATGAACCCCAGCCGGTGCTCGGCGATAATCAGCCCGGGACGGCGGCGGTTGATCGCCCGCGCCTCCTGCAGGACGACCTCGACGAAGCGCGGGTCCTTGCCCGTCTCCTCCGCCAGGCGCTCCGCGGCGGAGGTGGGACGCACCGTGCGCAGGTCCACCACCCGTCCCTCCGCCTTGGAGACAACTTTCTGCGCGACCACCAGCACATCCCCGTCGGTGGGAATCAAGCGGTTCTCGCGCAGGCTCTGGATGATGCTCTGCGGAAGGTTCGTCCCGGCCCGGATCTCCGGGAACCCTTGGAGGGCCCAGAGTTCGAGCCTCGCCGCGCCCGCCGTCACGGAAGATCGAGGGCGAACTTGATGGCCTGCTCTAGCGCCTGGAGTTTAGCGGTGGACAGCGTCGCCAGGTAGTCCAGCAGGAGACTCTTCGGAACGGTCGTGAACGTGTCGGCGTTCGCCACACTTCTTCTTGGAACGCCGTCTGCCGGACCAAGGGGCACCTCTACAGGAATCCGGCGAATCGTCTGGGTCAGCGGGACGACGGTGACGGCGCCGCGGACCCGGTAGGCTTCATCGCGCGATACGAGCACAGCCGGGCGTCGCCCGATGGGCTCCGGGAACTCCACCCACCACACCTCGCCCCGTTTCACGCCCACCGCTCCTTCGACATCATCGCGGCGGTGGCTTTCGCGTACGCTACGGCTTCCGTCGTTTCCGGGCGCTTCCGATAGCCTTCTTCGTATCGCCGCACGGCACGGGCCTTCTCCTGCCCGGCGAGCGTCAAGGCGATCGCGTCCTGAACCACCCGGCTGCGGGAGATGCCCTTGCGGCGCCGGATCTCCTCGATCGCCGCGGCTTGGGCCTCGGGGATGGAGATTGTTACTCTCCTCATACCATATTCATACTATCAGGACACCGTGCGTCAATTCAAGCCTCCGGTCCGGCGATTGCCAGCGCGTAGCGGTCAGTGGGGAAACGCTGCGCCGCGGCCTGCATCTCCTCGGGGGAGACCCCGCGGATGATCGCCGGGTACCGCAGCAAATAGTCGAGGCCGAGGTCGTACAGTTCGATCTCGGCGAGCGCGGCGGCCAGGCCACCGTGGGTCTCCAGGCGTACGGCCAGGGATCCGATCAGGTAGTCGCGCGCATCCGCGACTTCGGCGGGCGTCGGGCCTTCCCGCTGGAATTTCCCGACCTCCTCCACGATCGCGTCCACGGCGCGCTGCACGTTGCTGGGGTGCACGCCCGCCCGCGCCCACCACGGCCCGGCCAGCAACCCCGCCCGCGCTTCGACGTGGGCATAATAGGCCATCCCCATCGCCTCGCGCACCCGCTCGCCGACGCGCCCCATCATCCCGAGACCGCCCAGGATGTAGGTGGCCAGCGCGACCGCATAGTACGCCGGATCGCGCCGCTCCACGGCGACGCCGCCCATCACGATGTCGGACTGGCTCTTGCCCGGCAGGGCGACCGTCTCGCGGCGCAGCGCGTCGGGGGCCCGCAGCGACGCGACGGCGGGGGCGGCAACGGTATCGCCGCGCGGCCAGGAGCCGAGCGCCTTCTCTACCTCGGCCACAGCCTGATCGGGCCGCAGGTCACCGACCAGCACGAGGATCGTGCGCTCCGGCCGGAAGCAGCGGTCGTGGAATGCCGCGAGCGCGCCCGCATCGAGGCTCTGCAGCACCCGTTCATCGCCGGCCGGCGGCTGCGCATGCGGATGGCCGGGCGGGAAGGCCAGGCGTCGGAAGGTCTGCTCCGCGACGTAGCGCGTGTCCATCGCGCTGACGCGCAGGGCCGTGAGCAGTTCGCCGCGGGCCTTCTCGACCTCAGCGGCGGGAAAGGCGGGTGCGGTGAGCACCTCGCCGACCAGCCGCAGGTAGGTGGAGACGTCCTCGCTCAGCATCCGGCCGGCCACGCCGACGCCCTCGGCTCCCGGCAGAATCGCCAGCGTGGCCCCCAGGCCATCCATTCGCTCGGCGAGCTCCCGCGCGCTGTGTTCCCGCGTGCCCCGCTGCAGGGTGGCCGCAGCAAAGCGGGCCAGCCCGGGACGATCGCCGTCGAAGAGGGAGCCGGCGGTGATCAACGCGTGCAGCGCGACCATGCCGCTGCCGGGGCGGTCCACCGCCAGGAGCCGGAGACCATGCGGCAGCACCGCGCGCTGGATCTGCTCGGGGCCGACCACCGGTGCGGACATCGCCGGCGCCCCCACCGCCTCCGCCCTCCAGTGGAAGACCGGCGGGACGATCGCCGCCGCGGCGGCGGCGCTCTGCGCCCCCTCCTGCGGGAGATACCATCCCACGGTCCGCTGCCGGGGCGTAACGGTGGCTGCGGCGACGCGCTGCACATCGGCTGCCGTCACCCGCTCGAGGCGGTCCTGCAGGGTGAAGAAGGCATCGGGCCGGTCCACCATCGCGTAGAAGCCGACCACGTACCCCAGTCCGAGGACGCCGTCACGCGTGTAGATGAACTGGGCCTTCGCTTGCCGCTTCACCCGCGCGAGTTCCTCCGGCGGGATCTCCTGCCTGGTCAGCAGGTCCAGTTGGTCTAAGATAGCCTCCTCGACCGCGCCGACCGCCACCCCCGTCCGCACCGTCGCGCCGACACGGAGCAGCCCAGGGTCGCGCGTCGGATAAAGCGAAGAATTCGCTTCCGCGGCCAGGCCGCGATCGACGAGCGCCCGGTAGAGACGCGACGAGCGCGCCGCACCACCGGCGTTTCCACCGCGCGTCCCGCCCAGTCCACTGAGTGCCCCATCGAGGATCATCAGCGTCGGGAAGTCCGGGTGCGCGGCCGCCGGCACGCGGAACGCCATCTGCACGTACGGTGTGGCACCGCCCGGACGCTGCACGACCACGCGGCGCTCCCCCTCCTGGGGCGGCTCCTCCAGCAGCACCGGCGGGATCTCCGGCCCTGGGTCGATCTCCCCGAAGGCCTGCCGGATCTGGGCCAGCGCCTGCGGCGTGTCGAAGGCGCCCACGGCCACGGCGAGGGCATTGCGCGGGTGATAGTAGGTGCGGTAGTGGCGGTAGAGGTCGTCGCGCATGATCCGCCGCAGGTCGCCCTTCCAGCCGATCACCGGATACCTGTACGGGTGCACTTTGAACGCGAGGGCGCTGACCTCCTCACTCAGGTGCGACGTGGGGAAGTTCTCCGCTCCCTCGCGCTCCGAGATGATCACGGTGCGCTCGCTCTCCACCTCCTCCGGCTCGAAGAGGGTGTGGCGCATCCGGTCTGCTTCCAGGGTGACCACAAAGGGGAGATGCTCTGCCGGTAGGACCTCCTGGTACGCGGTGACATCCCAACTGGTGAAGGCGTTCCAGCGGCCGCCCAGGCGCTCGACGGCCCGCGTGAGGACACCCTTGGGACGGGTCGGCGTGCCTTTGAAGAGCATGTGCTCGACCCAGTGGGAGATGCCGGTCCATCCCGGGATCTCATTGCGGCTGCCGACGCCGTACCAAACCCAGAAGGTCGCCACCGGCGCGCTGTGGCTCTCCAGTAGGAGCACGCGCAGGCCATTGTCCAGTTCGGTGATGAATGGGGTCATGCCGCCTCCAAACCGCAGTGGAGCCAACCCTCACCGGCAGGGGACGCCGGGAGTAAGATGAAACGAGGGTTCGCTATGCGCATTGTACCAGGGCGACGCCCGCCGGGCGTCCGCTCCCCGCGCCGGGCCGTGACCACCGTTCTACTCCGCTCCGCGGACCTCCGGCGCTACCGCCGCGCGGTGCTGCGGCGTTTCGACGTCCGCACGGCAGGGCAGTGCCGGCGCTTCGTGGAAACGCTGGGGTTCTGCTACGCCTTCACTTCCGGCCCCGGCGGCATCCCCGGCCTCTTCGACGTCATCGGCACGCGCAGCATCGACCGGATGTGGTCCTGGGCCTGGACGTGGAAAGACTCGCTCGTCACCCGGCAGAAGGTCTACTATGGCCGCGTCCTGCGGCGAAAGCCGACCTTCATCTCCCTGGCCTACGTGCCGCACTTCTACGCGCTGTCCGGCAATGTCGGTGAGCCCGACGACTACCTGGTGGCTTATCAGGCCGGTCACCTCAGCCTGCTGGCGCGCGAACTCTATGAGCAG
>CAYHPT010000023.1:0-5296 GCA_964358435.1 uncultured bacterium
ACGCACTGTACCCCGGTCACCGGCTACCGTAAGCCCGGCAGCATCGGCGTCCCTTTCCCGGACACGGACGCGCGCATCGCCGATGCGGAGACCGGGCGGACGCTGCCGGCGGGAGAGGTGGGCGAACTGGCGGTGCGTGGGCCGCAGGTGATGCGTGGCTACCTCAACCGGCCGGAGGAGACGGCGGGGGTGCTGCGCGACGGCTGGCTGTTTACCGGCGACATCGCGCGCATGGACGACGACGGGTTCTTCTACATCGTGGACCGCAAGAAGGAGATGATCAACGTCGGCGGCCTGAAGGTTTTCCCCCGCGAAGTAGAGGAGGTCCTCTACGAGCACCCGGCGGTGCGGGAGGCGGCGGCGATCCCCGCGCCCGATCCGATGAAGGGCGAGGTGGTGAAGGCCTACGTCGCCCTCAGAGAGGGTGCCGCCGCTTCGCCGGAGGACCTTATCGCCTTCTGCCGGCAGCGGCTCGCCCCGCACAAGGTGCCGAAGGCGGTGGAATTCCGCGACACCCTGCCCAAGACCCTGATCGGCAAGATTCTGCGGCGCGCCCTCGTCGAAGAGGACCGGCGGAGTGTAACGTAAGGTCCACATGGCACCGCTGCGGACTCCGCCGGGTTGGCCGCATCTCGCGCTGCTCCTCGGCGTCCTCCTGCTGTCCGCCTGCCGCCCGCCCGCATCGTCTCTGCCCGCCTCCGACGCGCAGCCGCGCCCGAGCACGCTGCAGGCGACGTTCGTCGCGGCGTGGGGCGGCGTCCCCGAACGCAGCCTCTTCAGCCACCCCGCCGGTGTCACCGTGGATGCCGCGGGATTCGTCTACGTGGCCGACACGGGGCGAAACCGCGTTCTGAAGTTCAGCTCCGCGCGGACGCCGGTGGCGACATGGGAGACGGCCGGGGATGGGAGCCGGCTGTACCGTCCCGCGGGCCTGGCCACCGCCGAGGCGGGCCATGTGTTCGTCGCCGTCCAGGTCTTCCGCGTGAAACTCCTGCCCGATTAGGCTTCGCCTGCCGCGCGTTGCCGGCTGCGGTGTACGATGTACACTCCCCCGAGAACGGCGATCCCGCCCACGATGTGCCCCGCGGAGAGCCGTTCTCCCAGCAGCGGCCCGGCGAGCAGCGCCGTGACCACTGGCTGCCCCAGCAATGTCGGTGCAACCAGCGACGCCGGCACGTGGCCGATCGCATACGTAATGGCCAGATAGCCCAGGGTTTGCGTGACCACGCCGAGGCTCAGAAAGTTGAGGTAGGTCCACCGATCGTACCCGACCAGCGGCAGACCGAGGAGCAGGCTGAGGAGCAGCAGCACGACGCTTGAACTGAGCGCGGCCAGCCAGAAGTAGGTCATCGAGTCCAGCGTCTCGCGCCCGCGCTGCGTCACGAGGAAGTAGCCCCCGTAGAAGACTGCCGCGAGCAAACCGAGCAGTGACCCCAGACCGAACGCGGTCGCGCGCAGCGTGTCCAGACCCAACACGGCCGCGGCGCCGGCCATCGCCAGGAGCAGGCCCGCCCAGAATGCGGCGCTGAGCCGCTCGCGGAAGATCAGCAGCGCGCCCACCCCCACCCACAGCGGGGCGGTGTTCGCCAGCAGCGTGGGATTGGTCGCCCCGCTCAACATGACGCCCGTCGCCCATAGCGCGACGTCCCCGGCGAAGAAGAGCCCGCCCAGCAGCGCGTAGCGCAGTCCCGCCGCGGGGATCCTGCCGGCGGCGCGGCGGCGGCGGGCGAACGGCAGCGCCATCAGGACGACCGCGATGGCCATGCGGTAGAAACTGGTGACCACGCCCGGCGCGTGCGCCCAGCGGACGAAGATGCCGGAGAAACCCAGGCTGAGGATGCCCACCCCCAGGGCGGCATACGACAGGAGTTTCGTTCGATGAGAATCGCTCATGGTGCGGGAGGAACGGCCCGTCTGTGGAATTGTGTGAGCCGGTGACCTTTCCCTTTGCGGCGCGCGCTGTGGATCCTCGCTCCCATCCTGCTGCTGCTGGCGATCATTTCGCGCACCGCGGAACTAAACACGCTGGGGCGCATCTTCGCCAACGCCCATCCCGGCTGGCTCGTGGCCGCCATCGGTCTGCAGGTCGCCTTCGCTCTCAACCAGGGAGCGTTCTATCAGGCGGTCTTCCGCCTGCTCGACACCGCGGTAGACCTGGGGACGACCGTATGGCTCTCGCTGGTCATGGCCTTCGCCAGCCTGGCCACGCCGATGGGCACGACGGCGGGCATGGCGTTCTTCGTCGTCGCGGCGCGCGGCCGGGGGCTGTCGCCATCCCGCGCCTTTCTGGTCAGTCTGACGTACTACTTCTTTGACTACGTGGCGTTGCTTGTCGTCCTGCTGGCAGGACTGGCGATCCTGTTCGCCCGGCGCGACCTGCGGCCGTCGGAGTTGACGGCCGTTGTCCTCTTTGCCGCGGTGGTGCTGGGCGGGTCGGGTGTGGCGCTCCGCGTGATTACGATGCCGGCGGCGATCCCGCGCTGGCTCGACCGCGTGGCGGGCCTCGTCAACCAAGTGAGCCTGCGGCTGAGACGGCGCCCCGCCGTGCACTCGGATCGGCTGGGGGAGTGGGCCCGCGAACTGCAGGACGTGATCGCCGCGGTCCGTGCTCGCCCCCGGTACGCCGTGCGCCCGGCGCTGCACGCCCTGGGGGTGCAGGCCATCGGGCTGGCCACCCTGAGTGTGGTCTTCCGCGCCATCGGCTACACCCTCCACCCCGGTGTGCTCGTCGCCGGCTACGCCATCGGGGCGTTCTTCATGATCGCCTCGATCACGCCGTCCGGCGTGGGGGTGACGGAAGGGGCGATGATCGTCACCTTTACCTCGCTCGCCGTCCCGCTGGAGACCGCCGTCGCGGGGGCCCTGCTGTTCCGGTTGTTTGCGTTCTGGCTGCCGATGGTGGCCGGCTTTCTCTCGCTCCATCTCTTTCCGGTCAAGAGGTTGGGCGCCAGCCGCGGCGGTTAGTGCGCCGGCATCCTCCTCTGTTGCAGGGGGGACCGTCAGGCCTCGACTTCCTCCGTCGCTACACCAATGAGCCCGTAGTGCAGGGTATTGGGCTGGAAGGTTTCGACGACGCTGAACCCGGCGGCCTCGAGGACGGCCTGGGCATCCTCGGGAGAGACGCGATCGGCCACCGGGGGTCCCACTTCCATCTCCCGTCTGTCCCAATCCAGCAGCAGGACCCGACCTCCCCGGGCGACGATCCGGGCCACCTCCCGGGCGAAGGCCTGCTGGTCGGCCGCCTCGTGGAGGACGAAGGCAAGGAGCGCGAAGTCGGCCGCCCCGTCCGGCAGGGGCAGGGCGTCCTCCGTCGCCCGGAGGGTGGTCACATTGGTGTAGCCGCTGGCCGTAACCTTCTCCCGCACCGCCTGCAGCATCTCCTCGCTGATGTCGACGGCGTAGACGCGCCCGGCAGGGCCGACGATGGCGGCAGCGGGGATGGTAAAGAACCCGGGGCCGCATCCGACATCGGCCAAGCGCATGCCAGGCCTCAGACCTCCGTGCCGCAGCAGGTGTTCAGGAGGCAGCACCTCGGCCCGCGCCGGGTCTTCCAGCCGCGCCCGGCGGGCCGGATCAAACTTGTGTGGCACCACCCACCTCCCGCGCAAATATCCGCCGTGCCGGCTTGCCCAGTGCCGTCAGGAAGGTCACGCTCTTGCCCGCCGCGTGCGGAGAGAAGAACGCCGTCACATCGTCATCATAGAACGTGAGTCCCGTGGCGCCGAGCCGGAGAGCATAGGTCGCCAGGTAGAACTTCCCGCCGGTGATCCCGGCCTCCAGCTGCGCGGCTCGATAGCCGCGGTTGCCAGATGCGGCGAGGATCCTGCGGAGATCGGTGAGGAGGTAGACGTCCACGCTGGCATCCGCCCCCAGCGCCTGCTCCAGAGCCAGATACCCGGCCTGAGGACGAAACTGTCCTTCCTGCAAGAGTTCCAGCGCCCGGCGATCGCGATGAAACACATAGGCCCCGGCGGCCAAGTTCTCCACGGCATTGGCGATGAGGTAGAGATCGTTGAGCGCGACGCCGCCGGGGAAGTCTACCGGGATTCCCCGCGTGGCCCGGTCGAGGATCGTCGAGAACTGGGCGAACGTGATTGGTTCGCGGAGGAAGCGGCGCGCCGATCCGCGGCGGAGGATGGCGCGTTCCACCGGTTCCTCCGGCAGCTCGGCGTCGCGTATCGGCTGAATCGGCAGCACCCGTCCGCGCGGCGCGAACGGAACGGCAGGCTGCGTCTGGCCGCGCCACCGGGCCACTTCCTCCGGGTCGGCCAGCGAGGACGCCGCGTGCATCACGCGGATGGCCGGATAATCCACCGCGCTTCGGGAGAGCGGTACCGTCTCCAGGGACAGGGGCTCCGCCGTTTGCGGAGCGCGGGGCGGGGCGCCGGAGGCGTGCCCCAGCGCGACCAGGGAGAGGGCCGCCTCCTGAGCGGCATCCAGGCCCAGGAGGTGGTTGATCGCGCCGTCCACGAACCCCACGATCACCCGCGCGGGGATCCGGTGGGCGGCCGCCACCGCGAGTATGTTGGCCAGGATCGTCCCGTTGTCCCAGAAGCAGTGCCGGTAGGTGCGGGCCCGGTACTTCCAGGCATTCCGCCAGAAGGTGCTGCTGCAGGCGATGACGGCCGGCGCGGCCGCGACCGACGGCTCTCCGCCGGTGGCCTGCACGACCAGGGCGCGAAAGTCGCCGGCGCGCAGCCGGCGGAGCGCAAAGTCATGCACCCCGAAGTGGTACACGCCCGCGGGCAATCCGGGCAGGTCGCCGCAGATCAGATAGAGTTCGATGTGGTACAGTGCCCCGGTGCAGGCGGCGGCCCGAAAGAGTATCTCCCCGCCAGGATAGGCGATGCGCCTGGTGATCCCGGCGGAATAGTATAGGATTCTGGTCAGGGCCTTGAGGTCAGGCGCTGCTGCCCGCCCGGCATGGATCTCAGGGGCGGCGATGGCCTGCAGCGCTGGGATGGTCGAGTGTTCGGCGAGGGCGTCGCGCGGCAGCGGGATCGGCTCGAGCGTGGAGTAGATCTTGAAAGGCCGTGGCTGGTTGCCCCAGTCCAGTTCCTGCCGCCCTGAGCGAACGCTCTTAGGGGAATGTTTGGTGACGTCGTGATACGCCCATGTCGCCTCGAGGTCGCGGTTGTGCATCTGGCCTCCCCGGCTACTCCACCTCGACGATCATCTCGATCTCGACGGCAACCCCGGACGGCAGCCCGGCCATGCCCACCGCTGAGCGGGCATGCCGGCCGCGCTCGGCGAAGATCTGCACCAGGAGGTCGGAGGCGCCGTTCATCACCTGCGG
>CAYHPT010000023.1:5396-8109 GCA_964358435.1 uncultured bacterium
GTCTGCGGCGGCGGGAGTGCCAGTCCCAGGTCGTTGAGGCGCTGCTCCGCATTCGACATGATTAGCCCCCTCTCGTGCAGAAGGTACACCCTCCCGGCGTTCCGGGACAACCGCGGGGCCGGGCCGGGACGGCAGCCCGATGGCCTGACGACCGGCGAGGGTCATGCTGAAGCCAGGCGAGATGGGTTCCCACAACATCTTTGCGGTGATCAACCCCGTGGCCGGGAGTGGCCGGGGGTACCGCGCTTGGTCGCGGATCCAGCCGGTGCTGCGCGCGACGGGGGTCGACCTCGCCGAGACACTGGTGGAACGGCCGGGGCGGGCGGAGGAGGTGGCGGCGCGGGCCGCGGGGCAGGGTTACGACCTCGTGGTAGCGGTGGGCGGCGATGGCACGATCCATGAGGTGCTGAACGGCATCCTCCTCGGCCGTCCCGAGCGCCCCCCGGTGCTGGCCGTCATTCCCGGCGGGACCGGCAACACCTTTGCCCGCGGTCTGGGCATCCCCCGCGATCCGGCGGCCGCCGCCGGCCTGCTCTTTCACGGCGTGCGCAAGCGCGTGGACGTCGGTCGGGCGAACGACCGCTACTTCGCATCCGTCGCCGGCGTGGGGTTTGACGCCGAGATAGCCTACCGGGCCGCGCGGTGGCCGCGGTGGATCGACGGATTCGCGCGGCACATCGGCGCGGGGCTGCGCGCGCTGGCGGACTACCGGGCCGTAGAAGCGCGCATCACTATCGACGGCCGCACCCAGACGGTTCCGCTATTCTTTCTGGCCGCGGCGAACACAGCCTGGTATGGCGCCGGTATTCGCATCGCGCCGCACGCGCGGGCCGATGACGGCGAACTTGCGGTCGTGTATGGGACGGATCTGACAAAAGCGGAGACAGTCGGCGTCTTGTTCCGGACCTTCTCGGGAAGCCATCTCTCGCGGCCGAAGATCGGCCACGCCTCCGCCCACGAGGTCCACGTCGAGAGCGACGTCCCACTGCCGGTGCAGGCCGACGGCGAACTGCTGGGCCGCGGGTCCGCGACGTTTCGCTGCATTCCCGGCGTGCTGGAGGTCCTGGTCCCGCGCCCGGAGCCCGACTGAGGAGGGATCCTGATGGACGCGATCTGGCAGTGGGGCATCGGGCTGATCGTTTCGCTGCAGCAGTTCCGCGGGCCGGCGCTCGATGCTCTATTTCACTTCTTCACCTTCCTTGGGGGTGAGGAGTTCTATCTCATCCTCCTGCCGCTGCTGTTCTGGAGCGTCGACTTTGCCTGGGGTTCGCGCGTGGGGTTCATCTTGCTGCTTTCGGCCTTTGTCAACAGCATCCTGAAGGATGGCTTCGCGCACCCGCGGCCGTTCGAACTCAACCCCGGTGTCAAGATCGGCGATGCCGAGGGGTACGGCCTGCCGAGCGAGCACGCCCAGCTGGCCGCCGCGGTCTGGGGGACGCTGGGCGTCTGGGCGCGGAAGAGGTGGGTGTGGATCGCGGCCGCCGTCATGGCAGGCCTGGTCGGCCTGTCGCGCATCTATCTGGGCGTGCACTTTCCCACCGACGTCTTCGCCGGATGGCTGCTCGGCGGCGCGGCCGTGGCCCTGTATTGGGGCGGTCAGGAACGGATCGAACGGTGGGTCAGCGGGTTGGGCGTGGGCGCGCAGGTCCTGCTCGCCGTCACGGCACCTGTCGGCCTCTTTCTCCTGCACCCGGTGGAAGGTACGGCCAGCAAACTGGGCGCGCTGGCCGGCGTCGCCGGCGGGCTGGCGCTCTGCTACAGGTATCTCCGCTTCCGGGCGACCGGACCGGTCTGGCAGCGCGCGCTGCGGTTCGCGATCGGCGCCGCGACCGTGATGATCCCGTATCTGGGGCTGAGGGCGATCTTCCCGGCGGAGGGGGCATCCCTCTACCTGCCCTTCCGCTTCCTCCGCTACGCGGCCGTCGGCGTGTGGATCTCACTCGGCGCGCCCTGGCTGTTCACCGCGCTGCGTCTCAGTACCCCTTCCAGTCCGCCTCGACCCAGACGGTGACCTCGGGCGGTTCCTCGAAAAGCGGACCGATCTCGGCGGCCGTCTGGGGATCGCTCATGAATTTCTGGATCGCTTCCAGGCTGTCCCAGTAGTCCGTCGCCATGAACTGGCTGCGGTCCTGCGCGTTCAGGTAGGCGCGGTGGCCGGTGCTGCCCATCGGCCGGCCGATGGGGGACAGCTTGTCCACGACGGCGTCGTGCGCCGCCCGGGCCTCCTGCTCGTTCCTGTGCTTCAGTCTGCCGCGAACCGTCACCACGTACTTCATCGGGCCCTCCTTGGGGGGTTTTGCCTGATATGACGTGGGCGCGAGGAGAAACTGTGCGGGAGGGGTGGGCACCGATTCTGTGCATCCACGTGTCATGCATGCGACGATCCGTCGATGTGCGTACATGTGGATGCAGGGACCGAAGGGGAGGAGGTGAGCTAAGGGCGCACAGTTTTGCCCGCTCCCGGCGTCATACGTAAGATGAGAGGGACACCCGGGGAGGTGTGTGACGGCGACCGTGGGGAGAAACGGGGTCAGGGTCCGCCGGGGCGACGGGAGCGCGGAGCGGCGGGCGGCGCGCCAGGGCGGCCGCGAGGGCTTTGGCGCGCTCGTCGAGCCGTTCCGCCGCGAACTCCTGGTGCACTGCTACCGGATGGTGGGGTCGTTCCACGACGCTGAAGACCTGGTGCAGGAGACGCTGCTGCGCGCCTGGCGGC
>CAYHPT010000023.1:8209-9384 GCA_964358435.1 uncultured bacterium
CCCATCTGGCTGGAACCGTTTCCCGACGACCTGCTGGCCGATCCCGCCGAGATCCCCGAGGTGCGCTACGCCGCGCGGGAGAGTATCACCCTGGCGTTCCTGACGGCGCTGCAGGCGCTGACACCGCGGCAGCGAGCGGTGCTGATCCTGCGTGACGTCCTGGGATTCCGCGCCCGGGAGGTGGCGTCGCTGTTGGGTGTGACGCTCCCGACCGTGCACAGCCTCCTGCACCGCGCCCGGGTGACCCTCTCCCGGCGCTACCGTCCCGACCCAGACGCGGCGACGCCGGCCGCCCCGAGAGGGAGCATTTCAACCCTCCTGGATCGCTACATCCGGGCCTGGGAGACCGGAGATGTGGACGGCCTGGTCGCGCTTTTGCAGGAGGACGCCACGGTCAGCATGCCGCCGTCCCCCTCGTGGTTTGCCGGGCGGGACGCCATTCGCGCGTTCACGGCCGCGCACATCTTTGTTCCGCCGAATGCCTGGAAGCTCGTCCGTACGCGGGCCAACGCGCAGCCCGCGTTTGCGCTGTACCAGCACGCCGGCACGGGCCCCTACCGGGCGTTCGGCATACAGGTGTTGACCATCCGGCACGACAGGATCGCCGGGATCACGACCTTCATCAACCCGGATCTCGTCGGGCTGTTCGGCCCGGCGCGAGAACAATAGAGGGGCTCCAGGAGGGCGGCGGCCGATCAGACGCGCCGCTCGTACAGGACGGCGCGCGTGCCCCAGGAACCCTTGAAGAATCCTGCCCGGCGGGCCCACCGGACGATCCGGGGATCCCGCGGGAGGAATGTCTGGACCGCGGCGTATCCTCGTTCGCCGGCAGCCTGCCTCGCCGCCGTCAACCCCTGCTGTCCTCCGGCGAGCACGGCAGCAAACGCGGTCTTTCGTTCGTCCTCTGGCCACAGCACTACGGCGATCTTCTGACCAACCAGAAGTTCGCTGCGGGCGGCCATCTTCTTCAGCACCTTCTGCGTAAGCGGAAGGAAGTGCCATTGATAGGAGATGTATCCTTTGCTCTGGCGATAGAAGAGACTCCGCCGCCAGAGACGGAGGGCCTCGGCGACGCGGCGGCTGGTGGGCAGGCCGCTCTGGACGTGTCGGGTTGTGGCGAGTCGACGCGTGAAGACCGCGACGCGGCGGAAGCCTGTGGCCTCGGCCAGCCGTTG
>CAYHPT010000024.1:0-293 GCA_964358435.1 uncultured bacterium
CTCTGCCTGTCCTGCCGTCTCAACTTTACGCCCGTGCCGCGGCCGTTCTGCCTCCGCTGCGCCTGTCCGTTCCCCGTCAAAGTAGCGGCGCGCATGTGCCACCAATGCCGGGTCGGGGAAACACCCTTCGCCGCGGCCCGATCCCTGACCCTGTTCGAAGGGCGCATGCGAACCGCGATCCATCGCCTCAAGTTCGAGGGGCGGCGTGAACTCGGGCCGATCCTGGGGGAGTTGCTCGCTTTCTACGTCCGGCAGACTGCGACGCTGGGACATTCCGACCTGGTTGTCCCCGT
>CAYHPT010000024.1:303-9246 GCA_964358435.1 uncultured bacterium
CCCGTTCCCCTGCACGCCCGGCGCCAGCAAGAGCGGGGCTATAATCACGCCGTGCTGTTGGCCCAGCCGATCTCTCGGGCTCTTGGCGCGCCCCTACTGGCGGATGGCCTCGTACGGATCGCTGCCACCGCTCCGCAGACCGAACTCAGGCGGGAGCAGCGCTGGGCCAATGTCTTCAACGCCTTCCGTGTAAATGGCGCGTCCGCTGACAGGTTGCGGGGACATTCGGTCTTGCTCGTGGATGATGTGTTGACAACCGGCGCGACGGCTGCAGAGTGCGCGCGGACGCTGCTGCGCGCCGGAGCCGCCAGCGTCCATGTGGCCACACTGGGCCGGGCGATGCCACCGCCTGGTCTGCGACTATGAGCGCGGCGGCAGGTGCAGGAGAGGAAGTCGGCTGACCGGGAGCAGCCCCGGTGGCGCGGCCTTGATCACCGGCAGCGCATTGGCCGCGATCGCCCAGGTGGCGATGTCGCCGTGAATCCCCCCGGCGATGACCAGCCGCAGGGCCGGTGTCCCCTGGATCGTCACCACATCGTGCGGATCGCGTGCACCCATGGCCATGACCAGGTCCAGCACCACGGCGGCCTCGTCGCGCTCGCCCGGCCGGTATCCCCGGGCCACCTGGTGCAGCCCCTGCACCGCGGCGCCGTCAACCACCGGGTCGATCTCCTCGGTGATGCGGGCCAAATCCCACCCCAGGGCGCCGGCGATCATGGCCACGGATTCCACCAGGCCGACGTGGCCGAGGCGGCCTTCGCGCACGCCGGCGCGGAAGGCCTGCGGAGTCATCCCCACGCCGACCTTGCGCTGCAGCGCCTCGCGGCGCCGGCCCACATCCACCACGCGTTCGGCGGCGACATGGGTGACCTCACGGCAGGGCGCGGTGAGCATAATGGGTAACGCGTCCATGACGAAGCCGGGATTGACGCCCAACCCCACAACGGTGACGCCGCGGCGGCGGGCCAGGTCGTCCAGGCGGCGTGCCTCTGCGGGATGGTGATACCAGGGGTAGGCCAGCTCCTCGCAGGTGGAGACCACATCCAGGCCTGTCTCGACCGCGGCCTCCAGTTGGGGCAGGACCGTGCGCACCCGCGATCCGGTGCAGTGAATGAGGATGTCCGCGGACTCGCGCAGCGCCGCGGCGGCGTCTGTCGTCACTTCGACGCCGAGCGGCGGCACGCCCAGGAGCGTTCCCAGGTCTTGTCCCGCCTTCGCGGGATCGAGATCAACCGCGGCGACGGTGCGGTGGCCGCGCTCCAGCACGAGCCGGGCAATGCCCAACCCGATGGCCCCGAGGCCCTGATGAATGATGCGCATGGGTCATCATTGTAGCAGACGGCCGGCGGCGTCCGGCGCAGGGAGAGGCCCGCGAGGCGCCGAAGGGGACAGGGGCCCCGAGCAACCGGCTGTCGTGAAGGAGGCGTAACGGTGGAACTGCGGCTGGCAGGACGGATGGGCCTGCTGGGGACCGAGACGGCGTTCGAGGTCCTGGCGCGGGCGAAGGCACTGGAACGGCAGGGGCGGCACATCGTCCACCTGGAGGTCGGGGAGCCCGATTTCGACACGCCGGACAACGTCAAGGACGCGGCGATCAAGGCGCTGCGCGACGGGTTCACCCACTACACGGCGACGGCGGGGTTGTGGGAAGCGCGCGAGGCCGTGGCCGAGTACGTCAGCCGGACCCGCGGCATCACGGCCGCGCCGGAGGAGGTCGTCCTCACCACCGGCGCCAAGCCGATCATGTTCTTCGCCATGCTGGCTCTGGTGGAGCCGGGCGACGAGGTGATCGTCCCCGACCCCGGCTATCCCATCTACGACTCCATGGCGCGGTTTGCCGGCGGGGTGGTGCGGCCGCTGATGCTGCGCGAAGAGAACGACTTCCGCGTCGATCCCGACGAGTTCCGCCGGCTGGTCAACACGCGGACCAAACTCGTCGTCCTGAACTCTCCGCACAACCCCTGCGGCTCGGTGCTCGCGCGGGACGACCTGAAGGCGATCGCCGCCGCGCTGGCGGCCACGCCGGCCTGGGTCCTCTCCGACGAGATCTACGGGCGGATCACCTACGGCGTGGAGGCGGCGAGCATCGCCAGCCTCCCCGGGATGCAGCAGCGGACGATCATCCTCGACGGCTTCTCCAAAGCCTACGCCATGACGGGCTGGCGGCTGGGCTACGGCGTGATGCCGGCGCCGCTCGCGGAACGGATCACCCAACTGGCCACGAACGCCACCTCCTGCGCGGCGGCCTTCACCCAGGTCGCCGGCGCGGCCGCGCTGCGCGGGCCGCAGGAGTCGGTGGACACCATGGTCGCGGAGTTCCGCCGCCGCCGCGACCTCATCGTCAAGGGGCTGGACAATATCGAAGGGATCACCTGCCGCACGCCGCTGGGCGCGTTCTACGTCTTCCCCAACACGAAGGCGGTCGACCCGGACAGCGCCCGCTTCGCCTCGTTCCTGCTGAACGAGATGGGCGTGGCGGTGCTCTCCGGGACGGCGTTTGGTCCCAACGGCCAGGGCTACCTGCGCCTCTCCTACGCCAGCTCCATCGCTAACATCGAGGAGGCGTTGAAGCGCATCGCCGCGGGGGTGGCCCGCTACCGGGCGGCGGCGAAGGCGTAGGGCCCGAAATACCCCCACCGTGAGGCTCCGCGCAGCCCGCCCGCTGCTGCTCGCCGCCACCATCGCAGCCGTGCTCGTGGTCCTGCCCGCACCGGCCGGAGCCAAATCCTTCCGCTTCTCCCGCGTGGACATCACCGCGGACATCCGTCCGGATGGCTCGCTGCGCGTCGTCGAGCGCCGGACCTACGCCTTCGACGGGTCCTTCCGCTTTGCTACCCGTGACGTGGTGCTCCGGGGTGCCGGCGACATCCGGGAGATCAGCGTCGCCGACGAGCGGGGACCCTACCGCCTCTCCACCGGCGAGCAGCCCGGCACCTATCAGGTCAAGCGCAGCCCCGGTGAGGCAGTCATCAAATGGTTCTATCAGGCGCGCGATGAGGAGCGCACCTTTGCCATTTCCTACGTGCTGACGGACGTGGTCACCGTCTACCGGGACGTGGCGGAGGTGTACTGGAAGTTCGTGGGCGCGGAGTGGGATGTCCCCTCCGACGACGTGCTCGTCACCGTGCGCCTGCCCGGGCAGGTGCGGAAAGATGAAATCCAAGCCTGGGGCCACGGGCCGCTGCACGGCGTCGTGGCCATCGAGGACGAGACGGTCCGGCTGACCGTGCGAGGCCTGCCCGCGTTCACCATGGTCGAGGGGCGGGTCCTCTTCCCGCCGCGGGTCGTCCCCGCGGCCACCAGGCGGCAGAATCGTGCGGCGCTCGAGGCGATCGTCGCCGAGGAGACCGACTTCGCGAATCGGGCCAACCGGGAGCGCGCGAAGGCCCGCGGGTTTGTCGCCGCGTGGATCGCCTACCCGCTGGTGGTGGCGGGGCTCTTCCTCTTCCTCTACCTGCGCTATGGCCGTGAATACGAGCCCCGGGTGCCCGATGAATACTATCGGGAGTTGCCCGGGGACTACCCCCCCGCGGACCTCGGGGTCCTCTGGCGCTTCCGCCGCGTCCGCCCGGAGGACTTCGTAGCCACGGTGATGGACTTGGCCCGCCGGGGCTATCTGACGATTGAGGAGCGGGAGGCCGGATTGGACGACGAGTACGTCATCGTGCCCAAGAAGTACCGCCCGTCCGCCGCGCCGCCGGCAGGGTGGGCGGGCGCCTTCCGCCAGAGGCTGCGGGCCGCGGTCAAGGTGAGCGACGAAGACATCGCCGATGCGCTCGATACCGCAACCGGGCTCGAGGACGAGAGCCCCGTGGCTCCCGGCGTCACCCCTGAACTGGCTGCGCTCCAGCTGTTTGAGCGGCGGGCGCTGGAGATCCTGTTCGGCCGGAGCGGCCGTCCGGTCCGGGTCTCCCGCTCTGGCATCAAGGGCGGCGCCGAAATCCGGCTGCAGCGGGGCTACACCAAATGGACTCGCCTGGTCAGCGAGTCGGCTAAGCGCCACGGCTGGTTTGACGAGCAGAGTTCGCGCCTGCGCACCGCCGTCCGGGTCGGAGGCATCGTCCTGGCGGGCGGATCCTTCCTGGCCATGTTCCTCTTCTCGGTCGCCGCGCCGCGCGTGGCGATCCTGGTGCTGGAGGGCATCCCCCTGGGCATCCTCGTCAGCGTGCTCGCCTTCGCGATTGACCGCCGGTCGCAGAAGGGCGCCGACGAGTTCCGCCGGTGGCGCGGGTTCCAGCGCTTCCTGCGGGACTTCTCTCAAATGAAGGACCAGCCGGTGCCCGCTCTCAGCCTCTGGGAGCACTTCCTGGTCTACGCCATTCCGCTGGGCGTGGCCGATCGGGTCCTCCGCCAGCTGCGCGCCCTCTACCCGGCCGCGGAACTACAGCGGAGCGGCATGATGAGCTGGTACTCACCCTCCTCCGGGTGGGGGCGCGGCGACGGGGTCAGTTTTGTGGAGAGTTTCCGCTCCTTTACTTCGACCTTCACCAGTACCCTGACCACGGCCGCCTCGCCGCCGAGTTCGGGCGGGGGCGGCGGAGGTGGCTTCTCCGGGGGCGGGGGCGGTGGGGGTGGGGGTGGTGGTGGCGGTGGTGGCGGCGGCAGTGGCGGGTAGCCGGGCGGCGCACACGCGGCACCGGGGGAGGGAGTGCGGTGGCTCGCCAGACGGAGTTTGCCTCACCTGAGGAAGAGCGCGCCTACCTGGAAGGCGTGAAGGCGCAGCTGGACCGGGCGCAGACCAGGGACGAGGTGATCGCCATCTGGCGCGAGCACTACCTGCGGATCGGCCACCGCAAACTCGGCCGGATGTTGATCGGTCGGCCGATCGACGAGATCCTCAAGTCTCGCGGTTGAGGTCCTAGCGCAGCACGCCGAGCACGTCGGGATAGGGGTCCGCCTGCGGCCGGCTGCGGGTGATCCGGCGCAGCGCCCGGCCCAGCGGTTCCTTCTTCAACTTTGCGCAGATACCCCAGGGCGACGCTGGGGGAGCGGTTGACCCCCGCCGTGCAGTGCAGGTAGACGGTGTGCCCCACCGCAAGCAGGCGGTCCAGCGCCTGCACCGCCTCGTCCAGCCGCGCGATCAGCGCCTGCGCCGACCAGTCCTCGATGGGCAGGCGGCGCGCCTCGATGCCCGCGGCACGGTACCATTCCCGCAGCCGGGTCCAGGAGAGCCCCAGCGCGGCGAGGTCGTCATCGGTCTGCAGGCTGAGGACCGCGGAAATCCCCCGCCGCTTCAGGCCGGCGACGTCGGCCGGCGTGGCCGGGGCGCGGCCGATGAAGAGGGTGGGGAGGATTCGGGAGGCGTCATCCACGGGCGAAGCGGTCGATGGCGAAGAGGGAGATGTCGTGCGCCGTCCGCCCGTCAGAAACCAGGTCGGCCAGGATCTCGCCGACCACCGGCGTGAACTTGAACCCGTGCCCGGAGAAGCCGCAGGCGAGGACCACGTTCTCGTGCTGCGGGTGGAAGTCGATGATGAAGTGTGTGTCCGGCGTCATCGTGTACATGCAGGTCGTATTGGCGAGCAGCGGGCCGTTGGCCGCGGGCATATAGCGCCCGATGAAGTCCCGGTGCAGTTCTTCGATTTCCTCCGGCGCGATCTCGCGGCGCACGGTGTCCGCGGTGGTGGGATGCCCGGTCTTGTGCTCCGCGATCTTGACACTCTCGTCCCCCAGCCGGGGAAATCCGTAGAAGAAGCGCCTGTCCACATGCCAGATGTACACGGGGCAGGAGCCGGGGTCGAAGGCCGCCTGCAGATCGACCGGTCGAAACCACCCGACGACTTGGCGCTCGACCGCCAGCGGCAGACCTACCTCTTCCAGCACCTGCGGTGCCCACGGGCCGGCGGTGATGACGAGTGCGCCCGCCTCGTAGTGCTCGCGCGGAGTCTGCACCTCGACCGCGTGCGGCGCCGCGCTCCAGGCCAGCACCGGTTCCTCGTAATGCAGTTCTGCGCCCGCGCGCGCCGCCTGCTCCAGGTGCGCCAGGAGGCACTCCTCCGGGAACAGCACCCCGGCCCGCGGTTCCAGCACGCCGACCATCCCGTCGGCGGGGGCGAAGACGGGGAATTTCCGGCGGATGGCCGCGGGCTCCAGGAATTCGTAGGCCAGGTGATGTACCCGCGCACTCTCCAGTGCGCCCTGCACCATGGGCGTGTCCGACGCGCCGATCAGAATGCCGCCCGTGGTCAGCAACAGCAGTTTGCCGGATGCCCGCTCGAGTTCGTCCCATAGTTCATAGGCCCGCCACACCAGTGGGACGTAGGAAGGATGCTCCCAGTAGGCCTCGCGGATGATCCGGGAGCGTCCGTGGGAGGAACCCTGGTCGTGCACGGCGGGGAAGCGGTCGAAACCGATGACCCGGCGGCCGCGGTGGGCCAGATGGTAGGCGGCGGCGCTGCCCATGCCGCCGAGTCCCAGCACGATAACATCGTAGAGGGGCATAGGGACGGTTTCTCCGCCGCGCCCCCGCCCCCTAGCCGGAGTGGGACGGTTCGGCGAGCAAGCCCGCCAGAGCGGAGGTCAGAGCGTCGATGTCCTCCCGCGCGTTGTATCCTTGGACGGAGATGCGGAGCAGCCGCCGGTCGTTCCAGGTCATGATCGGGACTTCGATCTTCCGCTCGGCGTAGAGGCGGCGCTGCGTGGCCTCGCCGTCGGCCAACGGCAGCGGGATGCTGACCATCTGCGCATACCACTCCGGCCCGTCCGGGCTGAGCGCAGGAAGACCAGTCAATGCTGCGATGGCCGCGCGCGCGTCCCGCGCCAGCGCGTGGCAGGCCGGCGGCACGTCCGCCCAGACCGGCGACCGGAGAAACTCGATCGCGGCCGGCGTGGCCAGGAAGGCGGCGATGTCGCGCGTCCCCTGCCGTTCCTGCTCCTCGAGGAATCCGTTGCGCCACCCCCAGCTGACCACCAACGGCCGCAGCAGCGGCTGCACCGCCCGCCGGGCGTAGAGAAAGGCCGACCCCTTCGGCGCGCACATCCACTTGTGGCAGTTGGCGACGTAGAAGTCCGCGCCCAGCGTCTCCAGGTGCACCGGGATCTGACCGGGAGCGTGCGCCCCGTCGATCACGCTGATGATGCCGTGCTCGCGGGCGCGGCGGACCAGGTCCGCGACGGGGAGGATCAACGCGGTAGGCGAAGTGATGTGGCTGACGGCCAGAACCCGGGTCCGGGGAGTGACATGCTGCCAGATCGCCTCCCCGATGTCCGGCGCTGAACGGACCGGCACAGGCAGCGCTGCGCGGATGTAGCTGGCCCCCCGCTGTGCACAGACGAACTCCCAGGTGTTGTCGATCGCCCCGTACTCCTGGTCGGTCGCCAGCACCTCGTCCCCGGCCTCCAGGGGCAGCGACTGCGCGACAATGTTCATCCCTGTCGTCGCGTTGGTGACGTACACCAGGTCGTCCGGGTCGGCGTCGATGTACGCCGCCAGCGCCTCCCGCGCTTCGCGGATGAGACTCTTGAAGCGCCGGCCGAGGAACTCCACCGGCTGCCGCTCCAGTTCACGCTGCCAGGACTGGTAGACCTCAAAGACCGGACGCGGGCAGGCGCCGAAGGACGCGTGGTTGAGGAAGATGACGTCGGGGTCGAGCAGGAACAGGTCCCGCAGTCGGCCCGTGCCGCTGATCGTGGAGGCACGGCACGGGCGATGAAGACCAGAACCCTCCCGGTGAGGTCTGGCCCGTGTGCAGAGTCGAAGATGTAGGTCCCGTGGGCGCTCCCGGAGTAGACGTGCAGCGTCTTCGTCCCGCCCGCGGCGGCGTACATGGTGCGCATCGCCGCGGTCACGCTGTCGCTTTCGCTGGTAATCCACAAAGACGGCACCGTCAGGCGGGCGAGTTCGGCGGTGCTGACGCTGAGCCCGCGGAAGCCCACCGGGCTGCTCACCACGACCAGCGCGTCCACCCCACCCTGCGCCGCGACTTTGATTGACGCGGTACCGCCCATGCTTGCCCCGACGAGGACGATGCGGCGCGCACCCTGGCTGCGCAGGTATGCCGCGGCCGCGCGCACGTCCAGGTCGATCTCGTCGATGCGGCGCGAGCCGCCCGACCGCCCGTAGCCGCGGAAGTCAAACGCGAGCGCCCGGTAGCCTTCCGCGGCCAACTGGCGCGCAAACGCCTGCCAGCTGGTCTGGTCGGTGGGGAACATGTGCGCCAGCGCCACGCCGGCAGAGCCGTCGCCGAACACCGTGCCAGTCAGCGTGACGCGGTCCGCCGTCGTGAACCGCACCACCTGTCCGGCCGGCGCGGCGGCCCCGGCCGTCGCCGAGAGGAGGAGGACGGCAACGAGGGCGACCC
Source organism: uncultured bacterium (assembly GCA_964358435.1). Classification (GTDB taxonomy): domain Bacteria; phylum Sysuimicrobiota; class Sysuimicrobiia; order Sysuimicrobiales; family Humicultoraceae; genus Humicultor. The sequence goes on from CAYHPT010000024.1 coordinate 8,604, forward strand.
AGAAGCCCCGCGCCTTCAGAGGCACGCCTGGATCGCCTCCCGCAGGATCTCGACGATCCGATCCACCTGGGCTTCGGTGATCACAAACGGCGGCGCCAGGCAGATCACGTCTCCGATGGGGTGCTCACCCTTCTGCCCGGCGCGGATGCGCGCCAGCAGGCCGCGCTGCCGTGCCTCCGCCAGTACGCGGGCCCCCAGTCCAACCGCCGGCGCCTTCGTCGCCTTGTCCTCGACCAGTTCCACGCCGCACATCAGGCCCAGCCCGCGCACGTCGCCGACGACCGGCAGGTCCCGGAGGGTGCGCAATCTCTGGAGAAGCCGCTCGCCGAGTGCCGCCGCCCGCGGTACCAGGTTTTCGCCCTCCAGGATGTCCAGGTTGGCCAGCGCGACCGCGCAGCAGGTGGCGTGGGCGGAGTAGGTGGCCGCGTGCATGAAGCGCTCCGCGGGCGGGGCCTCCGCAATCGCCGCGTGGATCTCCCGCGAGACCATCACCCCGCCGAGCGGCAGGTAAGCGCTCGTCACGCCCTTGGCAAACGTGACCATGTCCGGCTGTACGTCCCAGTGATCCAACGCGAACCAGCGACCCGTGCGGCCGAACCCGGTGATGATCTCGTCGGCGATGAAAAGGATCTGATATTGGTCG